>DALTWR010000231.1 GCA_029986975.1 Methanocorpusculum sp. | reverse complement strand
CAGTTGGTTAGTCTGTTCGGTGTAGATATCTAATGAAAAAAACCGCGAATTCAACCGGTTGTATTTCAGAGACAGGGCTGAATTGTTACCTATTCTTTTTTAAACTGTCTGCGCTTCTTCAATCGACGAATCCCGCTGCCCTCGAAAATTAAAATCTGTATTAATCCTTGTGGTCGAAAACAGACATCATATATAATTTCGACCACAGGGTATTTTATATGAGAAGTCGATTTTATGTATCTAAACTGCGGACGAGAATTATTTCGCCGTATGACGAACTCGAGGACGCAGCATATCAGGTATATTATGTCCGAATATCGAGACCCGAAAATAACCAGCTTTGATGACCTTACAGACGAGGACAAACGTTCCCTCTACTCCATAATACAATACGGAGCAAGACACGGAACAGAAATTGCTGAGGCAATCCTCTACTTCGGACGTCACATCAACTACCGTGAACTCTTAGATACCATCGATGAAGCCGCAGCCGGACTCTGTGAAATCGGCGTTAAAAAAGGCGACTTTGTAACTATATACTTACCCAATATCCCCCAGTGTATCTTTGCCGTATATGCAATAAACAGAATCGGTGCAATCTGCAACTTAGTCCACCCCTTATCTTCAAAGAAGGAACTTGAAGAGTGTGTAACCTTAACCAAGAGCCGTTTCGTTCTTGCCTACGAAGGAAACGAAGGAAACTGCGTAGGACTTGGAACTAAAATTATCCGCTGCAGAACACCTACTTACTTCCCGAAGTCGCCTAAAGGACTTCTGATGAAAGCAGTCGTCCGCAACTCGTTTAAAGAGATGCCCAAAGCCTTTGATGCAGTTGAGTGGTCAGCGGTCTGCAAAGCGGGCAGACGTTATCTTGAAAAGAAGAGCCTTCCTGAAGATACCGTAAAGCCGGAAGACATTGCAGCTGTGATGTACACAGGAGGCACGACCGGTGAATCAAAAGGCGTTCTTTTATCCAATGCGGCTATCAATGCCTGTACGACAAATATGATGGACGCCTGCTTTGAAGGGCGCCCTCATATCGGCATGGGATTCTTATCTGTCCTTCCGGTTTTCCATGCGTTCGGCTACACGCTTGTTATTCATCTGCCGATAGCTGCCGGAATGCGTATGATTCTGCTTCCGAAGTTTGACGAGAAGCAGTGCGCCAAACTTATCTTAAAGGAAAAGCTTGAAACGGTTGCAGGTGTTCCGACGATGTTTGAACGGATGTATCCGTATCTGAAACATCATCAGCTGCCATATGTCATCAATATCGCCGCGGGCGGAGATCGTGTTTCCCGCGACCTTGCAGAAAAATACAATGCAATTCTTCCGAGTACCAAGTTCAGGTCAGGATACGGATTAACCGAAGCGTGCGGCTGTTGTATTCTTGAACATCCGGACTATACCGACCACCCTGAAGGATGTGTCGGAAAACCGATGGACGGCGTTGATGTCTGTCTTACTGAGCCCGGCACAATCACTGTTATTCCGGACAGCAGCGAGGGAGAACTTTGTATCAGAACGCCTGCTTTGATGAGCGGCTATTACAAACGTGATGAGGCAACCAAGTCTGTTCTTAAAGTCCATGATGACGGAAAACTCTGGCTGCATACGGGTGATGTTGCAACTATCGATGAGACCCGCAATATTATCTTTAGAACCCGCCATAAGCGGATGATTAAGGTAAACGGGTTTAATGTGTATCCGACGGTTATCGAAGACGCTATGGAGCCGTGTCCGGTTATCCGTGATGTTTGTGCTGTCGGTATGCCTTGGAAGACAGACCAGAGGGTTAAACTCTTTGTTACGCTTGCTGACCCGTCGATGAATCACGATGCGGCTAAAGCGGCGATTATGGATTATGCTGTAGGGCATGTAAACCGCTGGAGTTGTCCGAAGGAGATTGCTATTCTTGATGAAATGCCGCGGACGAAGATGAATAAGATTGATTATAAAGAGTTAGAAAAACTGTAATTCTTT
>DALTWR010000019.1 GCA_029986975.1 Methanocorpusculum sp. | reverse complement strand
CCTACTGAGTCTCTCATCTGAAATCCGGCTGTTAATCAGTTCTGTGGAAATTAACAAACTCATCCGGGGACGAGAAATGAAAATAATCAGCAGCAAAACAACAGTCAGTACATTGAGCAAGGGGCTGAATAGCTGCGAAAAAAAGGATAAATTGCTGCAGCAGAACAATTATCCCTAATCAAAACCAGGAATCAAGTGTTGCCTGACCTTTTTTCGCACAGATTTTTTCAAGACCTGCTTCAACCCGCTCTTTAAGGAATCCATGTTCCTCGCACAAAATTTCAACAACGCGGTCGCGGTCAGGCGTATGTTTTACGATTTTGTACTCATCAGTCACCTCAGGATGTAAGAAATACTGAATCAGCTCTTTCGGCTCTGCAGCATTCTCAGCTTCCAAAATCCGCTCTTCAAAGTTTCCTGCGCGAACAATTTTTACTGCCGTTTTCGGGCCCACTCCGGAAACACCGGAGTTATAATCAGTTCCAATGAGAAGAGCCGTCTGAATGAGTTCCTCTCTTGTCATGTTAAGCGAGGAAAGCGTCTGTGAGAGATAAATCCGCTCAGGAAACACAGAAATTACTTTGCCGCGAATCCGGCGTTTTCCTGAAATAGTAATGTTTCTCAGAAGTGTTTCACAGCCGAAAAGAAGCGAGTCATAATCCTGCGACACCGCAAAATCAACGTCTCCTTTCTGCGTCATATATGCAGACTGCGCTTCTCCTTCGCCGGGTGCCTGAATCCATGAGATGCCAAGGGCTGTAAGCAGCTCTTTGGCAGAATCCTTTACATACGCATCCACCTTTGAAGAGGCAACCGCATATTTTCGTGCGCTTTCATCATCGCCGTCAGCAACAGCACGCGCCCAGTTTTCCTTTGCCTGCTCACGGACAGCACTTCGTTCTTTCAGTGTTTTTTCCTTAAACGAAGGCGGTTTTCCGTCAAAGACATAGACCGGCGTGATGTTTTTTTCAATCAGGTTTGCGCTGCGGAACAAAAGCCCGCTTAAGTGTGATGTGATTCTTCCGTCATCATCCATCAGCGGAGCACCGTCTGCCTGACGGATGCCTGATAAAAACTGATAGAGGGCATTATATGCATCTATAGCTGCAGTCCCGGAAAGATTTTCCCATCCGGGATTTTCGATGCACCCGTCTAATATTGCACGGACTGCAACACCCATATTAACGGTACATCCGTGTCTTCAGACTCTCAACGGTTTCGATAATGGTCTGGGATGTCTTATCCTGTTTTGCAACAAGCTGTCTTCCAAGATCTTCAAGATATGCGCGCATATTTCTTTCGCGCGCGTGCTGCTCCTCTTCAAGCTTCCTGACCCTGATAATCAGATAAAGGATTAATCCGCCGAAACAGAGGATAAGAATAAGGATTCCAACAGCAATTACGGCATCCTGCCATAAACGGCTGACGACAATAATTCCCGAAATTGCCATGAATACAATCAGAATCAGTTCCGGAATGATATCGCGAACATTCATAATTTAACTATAGTAACGACAAATATTAAATCATTTGTATGGATGAGCACGAAAAGGGAGAAATAAAGACAGGAGGAAAACATATCCTTTCCGACAAAGCAGCATACGGCTGCATGGTTCTTCTGATGCTTATAGCAGAGATTGCAGCTCTTCTATTAATACAGCCGTCCATATCTGCAGGCCTTCTTGCGTTCGAGAATCCCGAGTCATTATGGAACGTGGCGCTTTTTATCTTCTTGGTGCTTGTGTTCACTGCAGTTCTTCTGCTTCTCATCCGCAGGAAAGCACAGAAGATCATCAGTATTATAATCGCTCTTTGTATCGGCTTATGTATTTATTACGTAGCATTTGCCCTTCTTTTCATGATTCCGGGAATTACATCTCCGGTAGTTTATACAGCAGCTGTTCTTCTTGGTCTTGCCGGCGTTATTCTTCTCTGGAAGTTTCCGGAATGGTACATGATAGATATCATAGGGCTTATCTGCGCTGCAGGGTGCGCGGTTATTTTCGGCATTTCGTTATCTCCCCTGCCTGTCCTTGTCCTTTTGATTGTGTTAATTGTGTATGATTACATCTCAGTACATCACACAAAGCACATGCTCAAACTGGCAGACGGTGTGATGCAGCAGAAGATGCCTATTATGTTTCTCATCCCGAAGACGGGGAAATATTCATACCGGAAAAACGGGTTTGATGTTTCTGCGCGCAAAGAGGAGCGGAGTGCATATATGATAGGTCTCGGCGATATGATTATGCCTGGAATCCTTGTTGTTTCAGCACAGGTGTTTGCATCAGGCACTGAGATTTTTGGCGTGTCTCTTCCTGCCTTCGGAGCATTAATCGGGTCGCTTGTCGGGGTTATGCTTCTATCTATCCCCATGAAATCCGGAAAACCGCAGCCGGGACTGCCGCTTATTAACGGCTGCGCGATTATCGGATTTTTACTCTGCTGTGCTGTCTCCGGAAACTGGGACTGGCTCTTTGTCTCGTTCTGGTGATGAGGCTGAGATAAATTTCTCAAAAATGATAGAAGACAAAAAGAAACCTATATATGCTCACAGTGCGTATATTGAAGAGCACTACTGCAAAGCACCGATAGTGTAGAGGTTATCACTAGGCGTTGCCAACGCCTAAACTCGGGTTCGAGTCCCGGTCGGTGCACTTCTTTTCTGATTTTTAGTATTATTCAAACATGAGTATATGTTTCCGGATGTCGCTCCTGAAGGCATAACCGGCTTTCCACCCATTTCCTCCTACCATATCTTTTTTTAAGTTCCCGATACAAACATTATACCATAATGTCTGAAAGCTACTCATGTGGTGTCTCCGAAAAACCGCTTCTTGGATGCACCGTAGGTCAACTCCTGAATATTATCGCATTCAAATATCCAAAGCGTGATGCACTCGTAGCTTTCCAGAAAAATCCGTACGGAAAAGAAGTCCTCTCCGCGTCCGCGTCTCTTGACAGACACGAAGGTCTTGTTTCTGATGAGCCGAACAGTTATCGGGAAACAGAAACCAACTCGCTTTCTATTGCATCGACATCTGTTCTGCGCTACACCTGGCGCGAGTTTGTAATCGAGGTAAACAAACTTGCCAAAGGTCTGATGATGCTTGGCGTAGAACACGGCATGCGTGTTGCTATCTGGGCGCTGAACTATGCAGAGTGGGTGCTTGTACAGTTTGCAACCGCCAAAATCGGCGCTGTGATGGTAAACATCAATCCGTCATACCGTACCTTTGAACTTGAATATGCTCTGAAACAGTCAGAAGTCGATACTCTGATTCTTCAGGGAAAGTTCAAGACTTCAGACTATGTCGGTATGTTCTACGAAGCATGCCCTGAAGCATTTGAGTCACGCCCCGGAAACATCCGTTCCCAAAAGTTCCCGCATTTAAGAAACGTTGTCTTCATGGGGGAGATTACCTACAACGGCATGTACCGCTGGAGTGAAGTTATTGAGATGGGTGAGTTCATCTCGGACGAGGAACTCGAAGATAGAGAAGATTCTGTCGAGTTTGATGATGCCTTAAACATCCAGTACACATCAGGCACTACCGGATTTCCGAAAGGAGTAACTCTGTCGCACCATTCTGTTCTGAATAATGGTTTGATTATCGGTGACGGCATGGGCTTTACTGAAAACGATAAACTCTGCATCCCCGTTCCATTCTATCACTGCTTCGGCATGGTTTTATCAAATATGGCTTGTGTTACGCATGGAACTACCATGGTTATCCCGGGACCTGCTTTTGATGCGGAGGCTGTTCTTCACGCAGTAGAGACAGAGAAGTGTACTGCACTTCACGGCGTTCCTACGATGTTTTTCTCAGATCTGGAGCATACAAAGTTAAGTAAATATGATTTATCCTCGGTTCGCACCGGGATTATGGCGGGATCTCCCTGTCCAATTGAGAAGATGCGCGAGGTTTCAGAAAAGATGTATATGAAAGACATTATAATTGTCTATGGACAGACGGAAACTGCTCCGGGTGTTACGATGTCAACGACTTCTGACTCGCTTGAGATGCGTGTTTCAACTGTCGGACGTGCATTCCCGCATACTGAAATTAAAATCATTGACCCGAAGACGGGAAAAGTTCTTCCTTACGGAGAAACCGGAGAAATCTGTGCCCGCGGCTACTGTACCATGAAGGGATACTACAACAACCCGATGGCAACGCGCCAGGTCATTGATGAAAATCACTGGCTGCACTCAGGCGACCTTGGAACGATGGATAAAGACGGTTATGTAAGAATGGTAGGGCGCTTAAAAGAGATGGTAATCAGAGGCGGAGAAAACATCTATCCAAGAGAGATTGAAGAGTTCTTCCATCAGCATCCGAAGATTTCCGATGTGTATGTCATAGGTGTTCCTGACAAAAAATACGGAGAAGAACTCTGTGCATGGATTAAAGTCGAAGACGGCGTTTCACTTACTGAAGAAGAGATTCGTACCTACTTCAACGGAAAGATTGCACGGTACAAGATTCCAAAGTACTTCAGATTCTGTGATGAGTTCCCAATGACGGTGACCGGCAAGATTCAGAAAGGTGAGATGCAGAAGATTTCAATCAAGGAACTGGGATTGGAAGAAGCTGCTGAGATTAAGACAGCGTAACAATATATCAAAGACTACATTTTTTTCTAAATTCACAAATTAAAATTACTTTCCTGATATCCACCCATTAACCCTATATCCCATACGCACAAATAATATAGTAATTATGCTCTTTGGTTCATCAGGCATACGCCAGCTTTATAGTCATGAACTGCTTCGCCTCGGTCCTTTAGTCGGCGCAGCAGTTTCTGTTGGTTCCCGTAAAGTTATTTTAGGAACTGACACACGTACTTCAGGTCCTGTTCTTGCCTCCGCAGTTTTATCAGGACTTCTTTCAGGCGGCGCTGAAGTTTCTTTCGGCGGCATCGCACCAACCCCTGCAGTTGCTATCGCTGCAGGCAATGCTGATGCAGGAATTATGATTACTGCATCGCATAATCCCGAATGCTACAACGGATACAAACTGTTCCGCCGCGACGGCTCTTCATTTACTCTTGCTGAACAGGAAGAGATTGAAGAACTCATCGCACATCCGCAGTATGCAGAATGGGACAGACAGGGTTCTGTTGTTCAGACTGATTTAAACACTCCGCACATCAACGGCATCCATGACGAAATCGGCAGCTTTGATAAGAAAATGACTGTAGTTGCCGACTGCGGAAATGGCGCAGGGTGCATGGTAACACCATTCGCTCTCGAAGCGCTGGATGCAGAGGTAATAAAAGTAAACTGTACGCCGAACGGTGTTTTCTCCCGTCCGTCTGAGCCGTTAAAGGAGAATCTCCTGCATATCCCGGAGATTATCGCAAAGAATCATGCAGACTGTGCTGTCGTAAATGACGGCGATGCAGACCGTATGATGGCGTTTGACAACAAAGGACGCTACATCGACGGAGATGCCATGCTGGCACTTTTCGCAGACTACCTCGGTGCAAAAACCGTTGTGACAACCGTTGATGCCTCAATGGCGATTGAAGACACAGGAGCACATGTTATCAGAACTCCTGTTGGCGACAGTTTTGTCTCGGAAAAACTGATTGAGGAAGGAGAGTTCGGCGGAGAGCCTTCAGGCGCATGGGTGTTTCCGAAGCACTCACTCTGCCCTGACGGACCGTATGCAGCAGCCCTTCTTGTGAAGATGGCATCAGAGATGAACCTTGCAGAGGCTGTTGATGCTCTTCCAAAATATACGATTCTTCGGGATTCAATTAAGAGTGAGTATGCCAAAGAGATTGTTACATCTCTTGGCGCAGAAAATCCGACTGACGGCATACGCCTTGCAGCTGAAGACGGCTGGTATCTGATTCGTGCAAGCGGAACTGAGCCGAAGGTTCGCTGTACCGCTGAAGGAAAAACCAAAGAGATTGCAAAAGAGATGCTTAGAACAGGCATGGATAAAATACAGAAAGCAGAGCGTGATATAAAATGCAGTGCGTAATATTAGCAGCCGGTGAAGGCTCACGAATGAGACCGCTTACCACAGAGCGTCCTAAAGTAATGCTGCCTCTGGCAGGAAAACCGATTCTGGAACATTTAATTGAAAGTGTAAAAGAAGCCGGCATCTCTGATATTATTCTTGTGACCGGCTACCACGCAGAAGCGGTTAAGTCATACTTCGGAAAAGGTGAAAAGCTCGGCGTTAAGATTACCTATGTGGTGCAGAAAAAACAGCTTGGAACAGCTGATGCGCTTCGTCAGGCGGAAACTTTTGTCAAAGACACCTTCCTGATGTTAAATGGCGACATGCTTTTGGATACTGAAGATCTTCAGCATCTTGTCCGCATGAAAGCACCTGTGATGGCGGTATCTACCACCACTCATCCGCAGGACTTTGGTGTGGTTACCTTATCCGGCTCAAAGATTTCCTCGCTCGAGGAAAAAAGTCTGCACCCGAAGTCTGACATCATTAATGCAGGAGCATATCTGTTTGATACCGGTATCTTTGAGCTGCTGAAAAAAGTATCTCCATCCACACGCGGCGAGTATGAGTTAACAGATGCACTTGATGAGTACATTGCAGAAAATGCTCTATCTGCATACCGTCTGTCGCTCTGGGTTGATGTGGGATATCCATGGGATATGCTTACGGCAAACGAATATCTCTTATCCCGTCTGAAAAGCAGAATTGAGGGAACGGTTGAAGACCATGTCTTTATCAAAGGCACTGTTGTTATCGGAAAGAACTCAACAATAAAATCAGGCACATACATTGAAGGACCTGTTGTTATCGGAGATAACTGCGATGTAGGCCCTAATGCATACCTTCGTCCGGGAACAACAGTTGGAAACAACTGCCATATCGGACACGCTGTCGAGATTAAAAACTCTATCATCTTTGACGGCACGAAAGTCCCACACTATAACTATGTCGGAGATTCTGTTATCGGCTCTGAGTGTAACTTCGGTGCAGGAACGAAGATTGCCAATCTGCGCCATGATAAAGGAATCGTAAAGGTTTCCGGCATTTCTACCGGCAGAAAGAAGTTCGGGGCAGTGATTGGAGATAAAGTCTTATTCGGCATTAACTGCTCGGTAAACACCGGTTCATCGATTGGAAGCGGCACAAAAGTTGCCCCCGGCGCTGTTGTTTCCGGAAAAGTTGAAAACAATACGGTGGTGCGCTGACATGACTGCATCTGCATTGGGGGGGGGTCTTATACCAATGGAAGCTGAGTATGGTTCTGTACAGGCAGTTATTCTCGCGGGGGGAGAAGGTTCACGTCTGCGTCCGTTAACGAAGAACAGACCGAAGGTTCTTCTGCCGGCTGCAAACCGTCCGCTTCTTCTGCATCTGCTGGATTCTGTTGTTGCTGCAGGGATTCGCGATATCACAGTTGTTATCGGATATAAATCCGAGCAGGTTCTTCGTGCATTAGCCGCATATCCGATTCCTGTTCAGACTGTTGTGCAGAAAAAACAGCTTGGTGTCGTAGATGCGGTATCTTCAGCGTCACGTGTGCTGCATGCAGATAGAATTCTTGTTCTCGCAGGAGATAATTATCTTGATGCAGATTCGATTAGAAGACTCATTTCTGAGAAGAATGCCATTCTTACATCTCCTTCATCGATGCCTGCAGAGTACGGCGTTGTCAAACAGAAAAACGGTGTGCTGACTGCTCTTCTCTATCATCAGACTGATGCTCCGGCAGGAACGGTTGTAAGCTGCGGTGCATCTGTCTTCGAACGAAAGCTGCATGATATTCTCGTTTCCTGCGGCGGCATTGAATATGTGGATGCCATTTCCCAGTATGACATCAAGGTGCTTGAGGCAGGAGTCTGGGAGGATGCTATAACTGTCTCCTGTCTTCTGAGGCAGAATGCGCATCTTCTTGAGGGTGTGAAAGGGCAGCTTCAGGGAAGCATTGATAAAACAGCAGTTATCCGCGGACGTGTATCTATCGGAAAGAACACGTTTATTGGTCCGAATACGGTTATCACCGGTCCTGCGGTAATCGGGGACAACTGCCGCATTGAAGCAGATGTCTGCATAGGTCCCAAAACATCTCTTGGAGAAGGAGTGACAGTTGAGCCGTTTACGTATATTGCCAACTCAATTTTGATGGACGGCTGCTTTGTTGGTTCCCAGTCTAAAATTGCTGATTCGGTTATTGGTGAGGGAGCTGTTATCACGCAGGCAGTTACCGCATCTGTCTCCGGATTCGGCGCGGCTGTTGGAGACAGGGTAACGGTTGGTGCGTTTACCCAGCTGAAAGGTGCTGTTATCGGAAACAATGCAGTCATCGACGGCGGACGTCTGATTTCAGATACTATTCCTGATGATGCGAGGGTGATGTAAGATGTGCGGGATTGTCGGATACTTTGGTTTCAGAAATGCCGGAGATGTTTGTGCAGACGGCTTATCACGGCTTGAGTACCGCGGATATGATTCATTCGGTGTTGCCGCTGTGTCCTTAGAGAACGGTTTGTCCATTTTTAAAGAGGCAGGAAAAATATCGGTTCTGCGGGATAATATCAAGCTTGAAGGAACTATTGGTATCGGACATACCCGCTGGGCAACACATGGAGTTCCCTGTAAAAAGAATGCGCATCCGCTTCTTGACTGTACGGGTAAAATCGCCGTTGTGCATAACGGGATTATTGAAAACTATGCAGAACTCAGACGCAGTCTGGAAAAGAAGGGACATGTTTTTGCATCGGACACTGATACAGAAGTGATTCCGCACTTAATTGAAGATGCCTATGACGGAGATTTCTTTGCTGCGGTGCAGAAGATTCTGCCGAAGCTGCAGGGCTCGTATGCGATTCTTGCAGTGATGGAGGGAGTGTCAGGGATTGCTGCAGCGCGTAAAGGGTCTCCTCTGGTAATCGGTCTTGGAGATAACGAGATTGTATTTGCCTCGGATGTTTTACCGATTTCACCCTATACGAAAGATGTTTTGTATCTCGAAGACGGAGATGCTGCTTTTGCGTATCTTTCTCCTGAGGGTGAACATACGGTAAAAATCTACCAGAACAAAAAACCTGTCAAACGTGAGCTGCACACCATTGAGTTCGATGCCGAGGAGACGAAAAAAGGCGGTTTCCCTCACTATATGCTCAAAGAGATTTATGAGCAGCCGGAGGTGTTTTCAAACACGGTTGCCTCTGTTGCATCGAAGCGTGAGGAGATTATCTCTTCATTTGCGGATGCACACTCTGTGGTGATTACGGCGTGCGGAACATCTGCACACGCGTCGATGATTTTAGCGTATCTGTTAGAGACGGTGTGCCGGATTCCCGCGAGAGTTATTCTGGCGTCTGAATTTAAGTATGCACCGACTCCAAACGCAGATTTAGTTATCGGTGTTTCACAGTCGGGGGAGACGGCTGATACGATTGCCGCATTGAAGGCAGCAAAGGAATGCGGTGCGCACACGCTTTGTATAACAAA
>DALTWR010000230.1 GCA_029986975.1 Methanocorpusculum sp. | reverse complement strand
CCATAAGAACATGCGAGCCTAAATTATGCCTATCAACTACTTCCTGCAAAGCACGTCCGGGAGAACCCACTTCTCCGTCTGCACGGCTGTCTGAAAAGTTTCCGCAGACTGCAGCATAGCAGTGGTGCGCCGCTTTTTTGTAGAGCTTATCATGGATTTCTCGAATCTCTGCAATATCATCAGGAGTATCAATCTCATAGAGATGCGCATAAAATTTGGATTTCTTCTCATCCAGCCTGACAGCGGCAACTTCTCTTACACTCATACTGAATCACGAATCCGTAAAAGAGCATCCTTAAACTCGTCAAGATATGCCTGCATCGAAAGACTTCCTTCCGGAAACGGGCAGTCAGCATCATAGAGCTTGTCAATAACCGGCTGCGTCGGATATATCTCAACTGGAACACCTGCTTTTTTAGAACCTGCAATCATTGCTTTGCGGAAAAGTCCGATACAGTAGGCAATACGTTTCTGATAGGTGTTTCTTGTTTTATTCAGGTAACCTGCAACCCGGTCTGTTTCAATCCGCAGAAAATCATCTTTTATCTTCTGGTCTTTCACATTCCCTAACATATAATGATAGTGAGCAAACGGATACATCAGCTCAAGCTCTGCCGGAACTGTACCACATGTGCCGAAGATTACCACATGGTATTTGTCTTTGTCAGGAAAAACCTCATCAAATACTTTGTGGAATACTTTGTGGGAGGGGCTTGTGCTGTAGGGTTTTCTTACGGCGCAGGGGATAAAAACCGCAATATCCCGCGGCGGTATTTCATATTCATTGATGATGTACTGGTACGCTGTTTCAAACTGCGGCAGATAAAACGGCGGATCCGTCAAATCATTTTCATCGTATGCAGGTTTCACTCGCGAACCTCAAACTCAACATCTATAGCATTCTGGTCAAGTTTCTTGCCCGGAACGCGGGTTGGAAGAGATACGGTCAGCAGAATGTAAATCAGCAGAACGAGAATTACCGGCACAGGTACGAAGAAGAGGACTATTGCAATCACGCGAATAAGCCATGAAGGAAGGCCAGTGTACTCTGCAATGCCCCCACAGACGCCCGCTATCCATCTGTCTTCTGCTGAGCGGGCAAGTTTCTTTTTAACCATGCTTTATCATTTCCTTTACGAACATTATATGTTTTCTCCTCCGCACTCTCTGCAGCGGGAGCTTTTCTTCACCGAAAAGGTGTTTATGGCGTTTGCAGTCCCGTCGTAGAGCAGAAGTTTTCCGGCAAGTGTGGGATTTCCTGTCAGGTATCTGACCGCCTCCAACGCCTGAAGGCTTCCTACAACCCCGCATGCAGCACCTAACGCAGGAGGAGACTGTACAGACTCAGCTTTCGGGAAGATGCAGGAAAGACACGGAGTATGCCCCGGAATAATTAACGTGAGCTGCCCCGTGTATCCTGAAACTGCGGCGTGCAGAAGCGGCGTGTTCAGCCGAAGGGCTGCACGGTTCAACACATACCGTGCCTCAAAGTTGTCAAGACAGTCAAGAATTAAATCTGCATCACCGATGAGTTTATCTGCGGATACGTCATCGATTTTTTCGGTGAAGGCTTCTACCTGACACTCCGAATTAAACGCTTCCAAGGTTTCCTTTGCGGAAAGAGCCTTGCTGCATCCAACCTTAGACTCAGGATGCAGAATCTGGCGGTTCAGATTTGATGCATCAACACAGTCCATGTCAGCAATACGGATATGTCCTACACCGGATGCCGCAAGATAAAACGCGACAGGAGAACCCAGGCCTCCGGCACCCGCGATGAAAACGGTTGCGTCAGCAAGTTTTCTGCAGCCGTCTTCGCCTATCAACGGAATTTGTCTGATGTATCTATGTTCCATAGGTATCACGCACCTGGCTTAAGCACTCACATGCATCCTCACGTTTCTGGTCAACCGCATTTTCTTTAATCCAGAGCATCAAAGATGTCTTTTTCTCTGCGGATATGTCCGCCTCTTTTATGACGCGGCGGTA
>DALTWR010000229.1 GCA_029986975.1 Methanocorpusculum sp. | reverse complement strand
GCCTTGCATGGTTTCATCGTCGTAATCATGCGCGGTTTCCCGCCGGCAACAACTCCTATCTCGCTTGCAAGGGTATCTGCCGTTGCAGTGGCAACCGAGCCGAGAAACACCACAGCAAAAATAATTTCATTGGTAATCCCAAAGAGGATGCAGGAGATAATTGCGATACCTACATTTGCAAAAGCATTTTTGTAGCCGCGCTTGCCGCTTTTTTTCTGTGCCACACCCATCTCTTTTTTCTTTGCGTACTTAAACTTGGTAAAGACAGACCCTATTATAAAGAAAGCAATGACAATAAAGAACCAGAAAAATCCTCCGGTGAATGCAATCAGAATCACACCGAAAAGAATCAGGGAGAAAAGTCCGCTCATGTCGATGGTTTTTGCGCGGTAGGCAAAATAACCAAATGCGGCGCACAAGAGAATAGAGAGCGCCAGCAGTCTGAAGTCAACAAGGAACTCAAGGTCCATGAAAAGAGTGATGGTCATCGCAACACCGAGATAACTTATCATCGAACCGTCATTTCTGTTGGTAAGAATACTTCTGAGCATAAGAAGAACAATTTCTCCCAAGGCTCCGATTAACGGGTCGGTTTCTCCGATGTAAAGCATCGTAATAATCAGTGCGGCAGTAGATCCTATTCCAAAGAACAGGATGTCATGTCCTGCTTTTTTGAATAAGACACGCACACCTTCTCCGGCAAGAATCATTACAAGCGGACCAATGAAGGCAAGGAGAGGTACAAATGAGATTGCATAGAGAAGACCAAGGACTGCCAGTGCGATTGCGAAGTATCTGACCTTTGCGGCAAAGTACATGACGCCGGCAAAAATTATGCCGAGCACACCGGTGATTATAGGATTGATATACGGCGATATGCATAGAAGAATTGCTGCACAAAGCCCAAAGATAATCCGGAGTGCTCGAATGTCCATTAAGATTATTAATTGTAGTTACTCTGTATTAAAAAGAAGGTTAAGGGCTGTCGATATCAGCGTAATATGGTTTGATGTCAAGTACCGGCGTACCGTCAACGGCTTCCAGTCCTGAGACAGTGAGTTCAGTGCCGCTGATTTTTTCCAGCGTTACTAAGGTCAATGAAACAGGATTTGGGCGTACTGGTGAACGGGTAGAAAATACTCCGCGAAGTTCTCTTGACTCATCGCCGCGCGGTTTTACTTTGAGAACGCTGCGGTCTGATAAGTGATACCAGCAGAGAACAAATATATTGGCTCCTTCGTGGAGTCCTTTGAGTGCATCTTTGTATTCAGGTTTTATGAAAATGATGCTCGCCTTATCAGAATTTCTGCCTCTTTTCGGAGCGTTATTTAATGTTTTAAACGGGGAGGAAACATATCCAACAGGAGTGCAGATAATTTCCACCTCTGGTTTTTGTTGAGGTTTTTCGTTCTGTGCAAGGTCAAGTGTCTGGTTGCACATCCAGTCGCATGATGAAATGTAGGGGTTTTCGCGCGGAACATTTCTGTAAGTTACTGATGCATACGTTTCTGCAAGAGATTGTGCTTCAGCGTGAAGTGATTTCAGCGCGTCTGCGCGGACAGCATATTCTTTGCGCATCTGTTTAATCATGAGTTCGCTGTCAGATATGATTTCAAGTTCGGTCTCGCGCGGCGTGCAGTATTTCTTTGCTGCTTTCAGCGCGGAGATAAGCGCACTGTATTCTGCGTAGTTGTTTGTAGCTTCTCCCAATGCGCGTGAGTTTGCTTCTAATACATCGGTATTTTCGAGTATGAGCCATGCTGCTGCAGCTTTGCCGGGATTTCCTCTTGCAGCTCCGTCTGTGTATATGGTTAGTTTTTTCATGGAAATTCTATGGATATATCTATTGATTTTAGTTGTATTATGTTCTGTTGTATTGTCTTCCTGTTCTGATGGTTTATTGATGCATGTGTTGGATGGTTGGCTCTTTTTGTATGTAATTTCTCTCCCTCAATTAGCAGTCTATAAATAGTTCTATATCCAATATGATAGAGC
>DALTWR010000228.1 GCA_029986975.1 Methanocorpusculum sp. | reverse complement strand
CTGCAAAACAAAGCGGCGTTAAAACTCTCGGCATACTCCCTAACTTTTCCAGAAACGGCCTTCTCACACCTCCCGGATACAAAAGTTTTCCGACGGCAATACCTATGAGCATAACACCGAACCATGGGATAAGCGGTTCATAATCAAGCGTTGAAAAGCCGTAGACCTTAAACCCTAAAGGAATCAGATACGGAATCGAGAGATACATCTTTGAAACAATCAGATTCAGCAGAACAACAACAAGCCCGCAAGCCGCGGGAACAAACCACTTCACCTTTTCCGAAACAAAGGGAATCGACAAAATCGTTCCAAGACCTATCAGTGACAAAACGCCGAAGACCACAAACCCTGACGGATAAAAAAACCAGGTAACAAGAGTGATGCACAGCCCCAGTCCAACAAGTTCAAGACCGCGGACGAGATACTTCTTCGGCTTTGCCTTCGCAAGAACCAGCGAAAGACCGGCGATTCCAATAAAACAAGCCGCAATGGGGGCACCTGAATGAACAGCGGGGTCAAACCATGGCGTGATATTCGTAAAGAAATAAAGACAGAACAAGGTATGATAGATAATCATGCACAAAAGAGCAATCCCCCGCAGCGCATCGACCTCGTAATATCTTCCCATATAAACAGATACGCAGGAAACTCATTTATCCTTTTCTGATGAATATATACGTATGGATGATTGTCACGTAGTTGAAGTCGCAGGATGCCGTGCTGTAATCGAAAACGGCAGCGTAACAGAAATCACAGACTCGAAAATCTCGTACTGCCCGTTTGCAAAACGGTTTGCATCTCCCATCAATCCTGTTGAAAAGGAAGCCGTCAGAAAAAATATTGAGCACCGGATTAAATCATTTGGCATGTGCACGCCTGATAGAATCGTAACCGCAGAAGAATCCATGGTTCTCTTCGGCGCATCCGAGCTGATGACAACAGCATTCCGCAACAAAACACTCGATGCAGCAGTCATCTGCTGCGACGGCGCGGGAACAGTTATCGTACAAAATGCAAAACTGGTTCAAGGGATTGGAGGAAGGATGTCAGGACTTGTATCCACTGTTCCCTACCCTGAAGTCATCAAACGAATCGAAGATGAAGGCGGTATCGTAATCGACAAAGAAAACGCATCCTTAAACCCTGAAGCAGGCGTAATCGAAGCAGAGAAACGCGGGTTGAAAAATATCGCCGTCACGATTGCCGGATGCGATGTCGAGACCGCGGAAAAAATCAGAGCGGAACATCCAAACACAGTCATTATTGCAGTACATACGACAAACATCGCCAGTTTAGAAGAAGCAAAACGCCTCTTTTCCGTCTGCGACCTCATATTTGCCTGTGCATCAAAGTACATCCGCGAGGCAGCATCTGAATACGCATGTGTCCAGGGCGGTGTAGGAGTTCCGGTCTTTGCCGCGAGCAGAAAAGGAAAAATGATAATCCTCGAACGTCTGGCAGAAACAAACGAACCTCTCCTCATAAAGAATATGAAACTTCCTGTCTGCGACATGGGAAAACAGCCCGAACCGCTCGTCTGAAATCCAAAAATAATATCCCTCTATGAAACGAATACTAAAGCGTGCAGATATTATGCGCACATTAGGCCCCCGCCCAATCAATATGCGGTCGCATGAAATGAAGGATGGGACAACAGTGTGCGCAACATGCGCTCCCTGCCCGGTCAAAGATGCGCGAGGATATGCAAAAGCATCCGGTGAACGATATCGGTTAAAGGCAGGGAACATCTCTTCTGATGCGGGTGATTCTTCAGTCGTATCAACTCTTATTTTAATCGGAATCACTGTTGCCGTATGTGCTGCAATTTTAGTATTCCTCCTCGGATTTTTCGGCGGAGAACTGCCGGAAGAAGAGATTCCTGAGATTCTTAAAATCACCAATGTATCACATCGTCCAGAAAACGGAAAACTCCCGTATGTAGGAATTGTGACCTTAGAGCATGTTGGAACGGATTCTCTGAAAAATAAAAATTATGG
>DALTWR010000018.1 GCA_029986975.1 Methanocorpusculum sp. | reverse complement strand
ACTGGGTAATACTTGCAGTTTCCCTTGCCATAGTCATCCTGATTATCTTTGCATTCGTCATGGGCGTGCTTGCAAAATAAGCACGCTTCTTTCTTTTTTCCGCAGTTAGAGCGTTTTTTGCCGGAGGAATTTCTTCCCCATAGAGAAACATTATATTATTGCAGACTCCATTAATAATGGAAGTAAATAATCTATGTCAGCACACGCTATAGGAAATAAACACGGGAATCTTATAACTGAAGGACCCGTCTTAAAAGCACTGCTGATTGTGGCTCTCCCGATTATTTTCAGTAACCTGTTACAGAATGTCTTAGAACTCGTGGACATTTACTGTATCGGAAATTTTGTCGGTGAAGATGCCGCAGCGGCGGGTACGACCGGCGCATCGGTCATTATGCTGCTTCTTGTTCTGGTATTCGGTATCAATACGGCAACAGCAGCGTTCGTGGCTCGTGCATACGGTTCACATAAACATGAACGAATATCAGTCATTTTAGGTCACGCCCTGTATGCAACTATGGGGTTATCCCTGATTATCGGCATCATCGGTTTCTTCTTTACCGAGCAGATTTTTGTCCTGTTCGGCGCAGAGCCGGGTGTTATTGAACAGGGTGTTGCATTCCTGCGTCCGGTTTTAGTCTGTATGTTCATCATGGTTCTGCTGATGGTTTTAGTAACCGTCTTCCAGAGCGCAGGGGACTCGAAGACGCCGATGTTTGTAATGATTATCGTCAATGTCGTAAATATTGTATTAAACCCGACATTTATTGCCGGTTTCGGACTTGGGATTGCAGGTTCTGCATACGCATCAATTATTTCACGGGCTGTGGGCGTTGTTCTTCTGATTCTTGCAATGTACTTCCTTCCGTCAAAGAAGAATGGACCTATCAAGTTCCCGAAGAAATGGACGTTTGAAGGAAGACTTCTGCGCGATCTTGTTTTAATCGCACTGCCGTCTGCTCTTCAGAGCGGTCTTCGTTCATTCTCGTTTGTAGGAATGACGGCTATTATTACGATATTCGGCGGAACAGCGGCTATGGCGGCATACGGTATCTGCGGACGTCTTGATATGATGGGATTCATTCTGGTCATGGGTCTTTGTACCGGCGTAGCGGTTATGGTAGGACAAAATCTTGGCGCGAGAAAGCCGGAACGGGCAATGAAAGCAGCAAAGTCTGCAATTCTTATCAATGCAGCGTTTATGGTCTGTCTTGGTGTCTTCTACTTCTTCTGCGCACCGACACTGATGGAGATCTTCGGCGCAACGGGCGAATGGCTTGAGTACGGTGTTGAATTTATGCACATTGTACCGGTTTCCTACTTCGTTGTGGCTGCAGGTATGACGATGGGCTTTGCAATGAACGGCGCAGGTGTTACCAGACCTGGAATGTACGCCGCACTTGCCGGAAATATTATCGTTCAGGTGGGACTTTCGCTTGTCTTCATGGCGGTTCTGCACCTTCCATTATACTGGGTGTGGATTGCAATCGTGCTCGGCGGAATTGTGACAACGGCTGTTGATGCATTCTTCTTCTTCCGCGGAAAGTGGATGAGAAAAGAACTCAATCTCGATGCTGTCTAAAAAGACAGCTTGAGAGACTCTTTTTTTTCTGCGTTTAATCTGTTGTTTTATTTGAAGCCCCCTATATTATGAAAGGAGTTATTTTTCTTGGCGTAAATTGCCAAAGAAACCGTTTGTATTTCAAAATAAGGAGCTGAATTATTCCAACAAAAATTAGTACTCAAAAAAAGTTGATGGATGTATTATCTCTTCTTTCTCGGCTTTGACATCGATGCCAAATCCATCAGATATCTGCCGTCAGTACCCATACCGATAATAACATCCTGCGACTCAGCCATGCGTTCAAGGTTTAACTCGTATTTACCTTTACCCATGATTCTGACACTTTCAACACGTTCCAGAATATCAGTAGGATTATTTGCAGGACTGCTTTCAGGACGAACTTCAAGAACTTCCTGTTTTGTTTCATGAGCAATTGCTGCAACTGTTTTTTCCCGCAGAATGTCATCGTTTTTGATACGGTCACTAACGTAGACAAACTTTTTACCCCCACATGAGGGGCATCCTTTCAGGATTTCTACAGAACCGTCGCGGAACTCACGTCCGCATTTCATACACTTATGAGGCATACCTTGTAACCATAAGGTGAATCAGATATTTACTGGGGAGCAGATGCCCAGGCAACAAGCCGGTCTTTTTCTTTTGCGAGCATCTTTAACTGATCAACCGGACCAATTACCATCATACGCTGTCCGGTGTTCTTCTTGCCAAACATCTTCTGGAATAAGGATTTTCCTCCTTCGCTTCCGGGATATGTTTCGATTTCGATACCGGAAAAACTTCCCGGATTAATCTCCATCATTGTTGCTTCAAGAAGGCTGCCCTGCTCATCAGGAGTTAATCCTTTTTCGAGAACGACCACAGAACCGTTTCTGACATCGTCAAGGATAAGTCTGATTTTTTCGTAAGAGGTCATATTTGATACCATATCAGCAGATATCATATCAATCTGAACGCCCTGAATCATTTAAAAATTTCCCCCATCTTAGCGTAGAGAGCGTCCATGTTGTTACCCTCAAGACCGGAGATTTCAACAACCGGATGCTGCGGGAATGCACTTCTGATTCTCTGCGGCATCGCATCCGGCAGATCAATCTTGTTTGCAACAATAACAACCGGCAGTTTTCTTGCCTCGATGATACCAATCATCATGATATTGACGTGCATGAATGGATCCTGCGTACTGTCAAGAACGTAGATAACACCGTCAATGTCTTCACGAAGCCAGTGCATAGCCTCAGCCACACCTTCTGTTGCTTCACGTGCACGGTTGATAGCTTCATCCTGCTCCATACCGTATTCGAGGAACTCGTGATAATCAATCTTCGTGGTAACGCCTGGCGTATCAACGATATCAATCGTTAACTTCGAGCTTGAACCAGTCTTAATCTCCACGCCTTCTTTTCTTCTTGCACGGCGTGTTTCATGAGGGATTTCACTGGCAGGACCTAATGCTTCGCCGGATACATCACGGACAATTCTGTTCGCAAGAGTGGTTTTACCTGCGTTCGGCGGTCCGTAGATACCTACACGCGACCGCTTTTTGCCGAACAGCTTGGCGAACAGACCTTTGATACGTAAAAAGTGTGCCATAGTATTTCCTTTTAATAGATGTATAAATATCTGTTCTCAAGGCATATAAAGTTCTTTACCTGACGGACAGAAATAAAATCGAATAAAAAAAATTATCCGCGAAGAATTGCTTTTGCTTCTTCGAGGGATTTGTTCTCTACTGTTATTGCATAGATGGCATTGCAGAACTTCACCGCTTCCGGAAGAGCTTTCTGGTGAATGTTTCTGCCGGTTGCATTTCCTGATGCACCGCCGATGTGAATCTGGTTGTAGAGTTCTTCAAGGAACTTCTCTTCAGATGTTGCTGAGCCTCCGGCACAGACGAGCTTTGTTCTGCCGGCTGCCTTTACTGCTTCCTGTAAAAGTGCTGCATCAGACTTTCCGTCTTTCTTCGGGGCGTTTACTTTAACAAAGTCAGAGCCTAAACATAATGCAGCGCCCGCGGCACCTGCGATTAAGTGCGGGTCCTTCTCGTCTTTAACTGCCTTTCCTCTCGGATAAATCCAGAGAACAGTAACCATTCCATGGAAGTGTGCGTCGTTGATGAGTTCTGCAGCTTCTGTGAGCATCTCTGCTTCGTTTTCGCTTCCGAGATAGATGGTATATCCGATTGCCGGGATTTTGATGTTATAATCCTCTGCAATTTCTGCAACCTGTGCGACGTTCCAGAGCTGACGCGACGTCGGGTCTTTCTGGGAAACGCCTACAAGATGCGTCTTGGAGTTCATCTTCACAAGGTAGGGGATATCCGGATAATCCATTGCATAGCGGCTTAAGAGTCCAAGCTGGACCGCAAGAACGCCGACTTTGCCCTGAGATGCGATTCTGAAAAGGTGTTCAGGATCTGCATCGTCTGCCGGAATATCTGCTCCGCAGAAGTCATCGTTTAAGTGTTCCATCTTCTGGTCGCCTGCGAAAAGCATCAGACGTCCGGAACCTTTGGTAATCAGGTTATAGTTTTCGATGTACTTCTCACGCATATCTGCAGGTACATCAAGCGGTACTTTCACATCAGTCATAGATATCTATATGTTTGGTTTTTAAACCTAAATAGGTTGTTGAATCAGGTCTCCGTTCCTTCGTTTTTTTCATAGAGAGCAGCGACTGCGCGCCTCACGTCCTCTTCGGAGATGTCGGTATCAAATATCGTGTATCTGTCCTTTCTGAACTCTTTTGCAGAAAGCACGGCGGCTACGGTTTCTTCATCAGATAGGCCAAGTTCTTTCGGTGTTGTGGGCGCCCCTATCGCTGATAAGGCGTCGCGAATCTTCTGCCAGTTTCCGCCGTGGAGATACATACTGATAATTGCCCCAAGTCCACAGGCTTCTCCGTGTAAGATTTTTCCTGCTTTATCCCGCTCAAGAACGTGTGCAAACTTGTGTTCGCCGCCGGATGCCGGGCGCGATGAACCTGCAATACTCATTGCAACGCCTGATGCGAATAACGCCTTCATCACGGTCCATGCCGCCTTCTCATCAAAGTTTTTGATGCTTTCAGCATTTTCGACCATGAGCTCTGCTGCAATCATTGAAAGCGTCATGGCGTATTCGCTTACCGCTTCACCGCGTTCCCGCTGAGCTAATTCCCAGTCAAGAACGGCTGTGTAGTTTGAAACAATGTCTGCATAACCCGATGCAGTAAGCCGTCTGGGGGATTCTGCGAGAATCTGCGTGTCTGCAATAATCGCGACCGGCGGATGTGCTGCAACGCTTACGCTTCCTTCTTCCGTGTGGATTGACGCGCGCGGTGATGTGATTCCATCATGAGATACAGCTGTCGGTACGCTGATGAACTGAATATCAATATTGTATGATACGATTTTTGCAATATCAATAACACGACCGCCGCCCACGGCGATTAAAAGAACTGAGCCTAACGCCTGCGCGTAGTTTGCAACGCGGGTTACCTCCTGATAGGTGATATCTCCTACAATTAATGAGGATGCATCAAATCCGGCGTCTGTCAAAAGCGTTAATACCTGCACGCCGGCAGTTTTCATAGTCGTTTTTCCGGAGAGAATAAGTATGTGTCCCCGTAAGCATAAGTCGGCGACAACAGCGGGAATCTGTGATAAGACGCCGTGACCTACAACGACATCGCGCGGCAGCTGAATCCAGCGCGATTTGTCAAAGGTTTTATTCTTTAATATCCCATTATAATCATCAGTAGTCATTGATACACCATGTTTGAAGAATTCTTTATCTGGGTTTCGGGGCTCGAAAGCTCCGGATATACTGTCCCCATGACAATAATCTATGCATTATTAGTAATCCTTGGATTGTATATACTTTACCGTTGGATTAAGAAGACAGGGCTGCCGGTTAACTCTGCGTTTGTCTTATCCTCCTGCATTTATGTTATTCTCGGCGGTCTTCTGCACGTTTTAGATGATATGGCAGTTGCGGGCGCGTATCTTATTGAATACCCGTGGCGGCTTTTGTTTACGACGCCTCAGGTTTATATTCTGGTACTCGTATTCGGTCTTGTAGTGCTGTTTGTCTCCTATTCGCTTGAGAAAAAGAAGCTGATTGTAACATACGTCAAGCCGTACTGTCTTTGCGGAACTGCTGCCTGTCTTGTTGTTATGGGTATTCTGATTTGGTTCGGGATTACGTACACAACAGTTGATATGGGGATTTTCGCTATTGTGATAGGCATCGCCGCAGGTGCAACGCTTCTTCTCTGGGCGTTTCTCAGGTTTGTATGCAGATGGAAGTATGTTTCGCATCCGGTCTATCTTGCGTTAATCGCCAGTCATTTCCTTGATTCGTCTGCAACCGGTTTTGCGCTCGATTTGCATACGAAGGCATATTATGAGCAGCATGTTTTAGGCGACTGGCTTATCAGTCTTACGGGTACTGGGTACAGTATGTTTCTTTTAAAAATCGCTGTGCTGATTCCGGCTATCTGGATTCTTGAAAAGTTCAGACAGGAAAAGGATTTCAAGCTGCTCTGGTATCTGATTATCTGCGTGATGATTGTGGTTGGTTTAGGCCCCGGCATCAGGGATTTAGTCAGGATGGTTCTCTGGATATAAATCCAGGGCAGAATTATTTTACAAAACCCGTATGACAAATGACCTTCGGGTCAATTTCACCCGCGAACCATGAAAATCAGAATGGTGTTTTTTCGGTTACAAAAAATCAGAAAAGATTAGTCAACCGGAAATTCCGCGATCTTCTCAATCATACGGGAAATAACCTCGGAACGCATTCCTTCGACAAACTTAACACTGCCCACGACAAGATGACCTCCGCCTGAGATACCTGCACCCGGCATTTCATCCCGCATACTTCTTACCATCTGCGGGATATTCATCTGAACGCCGCGCGATCTGATAACCGCAAAGTCAGGACCCAGACCAAGCGTTACAACCGGCTCATCAGCATACTTCTTACAGAGCAGGTCATGTACTTCGCCCGAGGACTTACCCGGCGGCGGGAACGTAAAGCGGTGAGCAAACATCTCCACATCTGCGAGGAACAGCTTCGCACCGGAAGATAAATCCTGCTCTTTTACATGCGGCATCATCGTCGTAATCTGGTCTTCGAGCGCTGCATTTGCCTCAGTTACCAGAAGCTGTACAAGACGCTGATGAAGCTCAGGTCTGCCGTTTAAGTTTAAGATATCCTTTACAATCTCGCGACCGTCCATGAATCTGAGCCAGTACTGCTCATAATCGAGGGCGAGAGCCATATCGCGGCATTCGTCAATCGTGTATCGTCCTTCAATCAGACGCAGATAAGACTGCAGTTCGGGTGCTTCGCTTCTGTCTGCAACACCGGCAACAGCCGGGAAATGCAGAAGCTGGTCTTCAACATCCGGTGAGATAAGGCGGGCAAGTTCAGTTCCAAGCATACCCGCAGTAACCCCGAAATCGCCTCCGACATGATACGGGTTAACGTGAGCTAACAGATATTTATCAATCGTATCATCCGGATGGTGATGGTCTGCAACAATTACATCAATGCCGTACACATCAGTCATCTTGTATGAGGCATATCCTCTTCGGTTGAGCCGTTATCCATCAAAAGAATCAGCGGATACTTCTGACCGAAACGGGCATTGTCCTTTAAGAGCATATCAAGGTCACGGGTAACATCCTCAATCTCATAGAACGGGGCCTTCGACGGATTTCTTCTGAAAAGGAAATTATCCATATCCGGATCTCCGCCGTTTGCGCGGATGAACTTCAGAACCGCAGTTTCAACCGAAACCGCTGCACAGATTCCGTCAGCATCGGCATGATGACGCAGAATAATCGGCTGCTGCGTTAACACGGCACGGCGGACGATTTTAGCGAACTTGCGCATCTCAGGCCAGAGGGCACGAAGAATATCAGAATCAATCAGCGGCTGAATCTCCGGCGGCTCGGCGCGGGCTTCAAGAGCTGCAACGATACGTGCTCTTACCATATCTGCCTCATCGCCTTTTAAGACAATCAGGCTGTCAACTTCAATCTGTACCTGATTGTTGCGTTTGTTTGATTCGCCGTGAATACGGACAATATCTCCTAACTGAACATCAGGATACGACCTGACGCCTGCTTCAGTAAATGCAGCCGCATCTTCTGTTGATGATTCATCACAGACGGTAAATATCGTAGGGCCTGATGTCTGTTTAATCTGTACAACCTCCGCCTCGATTGTAACATTGCGCCCTACTTTATTGAGAAGGTCAGAAAGCCGTGTTAAGACAAGCTTCTTTGAGACAAGTTCAGTCTCGTAGTCACCTGCAGGAGAGACCTCGCGTAAATCGAGGTTTCCATTCGGACGAATCTGATTTACTAAAACGATGATGTCATCACGTTCTTTGCGTTCTGTTTTGATATTGCTTTTGTGCAGGAGTCCTTTGGTTTTGTCATTTAACTGGACGAACATACCGAAGGTAGCAAAACCCTGGACTTTTCCGAGGTACATCCGGCCTTCTGCAACATCATCGACAGTACAGCCGGGACCTAACCGATATACTTTTTCACTCATTTGTGCATCCTTTAGTTATTCTTCTTCAAAATCTTCTATTTCATCGGTATCTGCTCCGCAGAGACCATAGAGTTTTTCTTCACCGTCACGTCTTCCGCGTGAGACTAATAAATCACCGGCATGCAGACAGTAATTTCTACCCGGGCGATATACCCAGCGGTTTTCATGCTTTAACGCAAATATAACCATTCCCGTGACAGAACCGACACGTGATTCTGCAAGTGTCTTGCCGTCGAGCGCTGAAGATTTTTCAACAGCAACCCAGGTAATTATCTCGTCAGATTCACGTACAATGCGTTTGATAATCGGCGGAACCTCAATTTCTCTTAAGACAACGTCAGCAATAGAGCATGCTGCATCAGAAATTGACTCGGCAAACGAGGACATGTAAAGCATTCCGCGAAGACTGCTGACATCTTCGATGCGTTTTGCTGCTTCGAGCGTCCATAAGTCAAGTTTTAAGCGCATCTCGTCGAGTTCTTCTTCGAGGGCTACAACTTCGTTTGCCAAATCAAGATTTTCATGCAGAAGAGCAGTGTATGCAAGACCGACGGCGAGTTCGCTGATGTTTTTCATCTCAATCATCAGTTTTGCCGCACGGTCGAGATCAGATATTGCGCCGCCGGATGGTGTTTCATCAGCGGGTATTTCTGCACCTGCTAATTTACAGAACTCAGGAAGACCATAGTCAGGACCTCTGCCCACAAGGACATCGCCGGCGCGAAGCACGGTGTGTTTGTCAGGATCATAAATTCTCTGCTGGATTCTTCTGATGAGAATTACGCGGATACCGGTTGCTGACTGGAGTTTGATGTCTCCTAAGCGTGCTCCGTCAAGAGCAGAACCGGCAGCAACGGTTACACGGTGCGTGGTTTCTTCTGCGTCCGGCAGGGCTTTTCTGAGGTTTGCCGGAAAAGAAACATGGCGCATGATATTTTTTGCAATATCTGCTGCATGGTTTGAGATACGCTCTGATGCTTCTGCGAGCTGCAGAAGACCGCTCATGGGTTCTGTCTCATCGAGACGGCGCACACTCATCATGCTGGTGATTCTTGCCTGATAGACAAGATCGTTCATACGTTCTTCGAGGTCGATTACTTCTTCTGCGATAGCACTGCTTTCATAAAGCACTGCCGAATACGCCAGATCAACCGCAAGTTCGGAGATGTCTTTCATTTCGATTAAGACATCTTTGAGGTTAACTGGCTGATAGTCACGGTCCATAGTTTTGTATATATGTATTGAATTTCTGACTACTTAATTTGTGGGGATCGATATTATCTGATTCTTCGTAAGTGAGATAACACAATCGTTCCGTCAGACGACAGTGCTGCACTCAGCTGAAGTTCATCTCTGGGTGATAACGAGGCATCCTGAGTAATGCTTTCGATGGATAAGATGCGTTTTGATTTCAGTTCTGCAGAAACCATTTTCCAT
>DALTWR010000017.1 GCA_029986975.1 Methanocorpusculum sp. | reverse complement strand
TATGGTATTCCCGGGCGGATTCGAACCGCCGTTTCCGGCTCCAAAGGCCGGAATGATTGACCACTACACTACGGGAATCCTGATAAACAAAAGAAAAAATGCGAGGGGTGGGATTCGAACCCATGAACTACTGAAGACCAGATCTTAAGTCTGGCGCCGTTGGCCTGGCTTGGCTACCCTCGCTTGCCTTCGTGCTTTATTATATTTGCTCTTTAAGGTAAAAAAGGAAACGGTTTGTTTACTCATCAAGCCCGGCGGCCTTGAGGAGTTCCTTGGTCATTTCAACCGAAGAATGAGCCGTATTGTCCATTGTAAGCGGCGTTACTGTTACATATCCTGCGTGAAGCGCCTCGGCATCAGAATCTTTTTCCGCGTCTGATAAAATCTCGCCGCAGATCCAGTAGTACGGTTTTCCGCGCGGGTCTATCCGCGTTTCAACCGAGGTGTTGAAAAGGCGATGGGCTAAGGTGGATACCTTATAGCCTTTAATCTCTCCTGCCGGGATATTCACATTCAATAAATCTGCGCCTGCAGGAATACCTTTTGCTAAAACAGCCGGAATCAGGCGGGAGATGACCTCTTTTACGCCGGAGAAATCCAGCTGATGTGAACGCGGGTCGGTAAACTTGTCTCCGTCGTTTATCATCTCCAAAGAAATCGCAACAGATGGAACACCCTGATTTGCTGCTTCCATAGCAGCACCTACGGTACCGGATGTGGTAACCGATTCTGCCGTAATATTTTCTCCGAGATTCACACCGGATACAACAAGGTCAGGTTTACACTTAAGCGCGTGAATCCCTAAAATCAGCGCATCAGTAGGTCTTCCGTCAACGGCGTATGCTGTATGGCCGTTGATTATCACTTCATTCATCCGAAGCGCATCAAAAATAGAGATGGAACGCCCTGCAGCGCTCTGCTGCACCGCAGGAGCACAGACAATAACGTCAGCGAAAGGAGACATCGCATCGTATGCCGCCCAGAGCCCGACGGAGTTTACCCCGTCATCGTTTGTCAGGAGAATACGGGGGCGGGACATTTAGAAAATCCCGCGGGCAAGTTCCCGCACTGCATATGCAGGAAGAGCATCGGCTGGAATCTGCAGTTCTGCGGTAAGGTCAATGCCTTCAACATACGGTGCAAACGTCTTTGAACCAATCCCGCCGACAAGAATCGTGTCAGCACCGCTTTCTTCTTTTACGCGGGAGACTGCATCGCAAACCAGTTTTTTCTGCGCCGCACAAAATGCTTCCGCAATTGATACCGCGCCGTCTTCGCCGATTTCTTCTAAGTCAGCGCAGACCGTCCGGGAAAGACGCCGCAGACATGCCTCGCGGGAGACTTCTTTTCCGTCCGGTGTTGCTGCGGTGTACTCATCAGCTGAGATATTTCCGAGAACAAAATGCGCATCGCCGCTGCAGGCAAAGTATTCTGTTGAAAATGGCGTTGGAATCCCGTTTACAACCGCAGATGATGCAAGAGTTGCTACAGGTGTCCTGAGCATGCCGGTATAAACAAGATATCCTGCCTGCAGACGAAGTGTGTCGGTCATGCCGATGAGTTTTTCAAAGCCGGAAAACGGCACAATGTCTGCGGTGGTGCTTCCGATATCAAGCATCATCCCGTTTGGATACTGCTTTTTAAGGCATGCAACGGATGCAAGCCAGTTTGCCGCAGCAAGTTCGTGACAGGCTTCTTTGTGGAAGTTCCCGTCCATTCCGTAGAAAACGGCGTTGGGAAATGATTTTTTCACCGCGTCAACGATGAAGGAAATTCCTTCCTGTTTGTTAAAAAATCCGTCAGCGAGTTCGCCGCTCATGACAACAGCGGCATCATCGCCCTTGTTAAAAAAACCGTCAGCGAGTTCGCCGCTCATAACAATAGCGGCATCATCGCCTTTGAACTCGGCAAGAAGATCTGCAAGAGGAGACTCTTTCCATAACGGACAGTAGCGGATGTGAACACCTGCATCATCTACAATCTTTAGGTTAGCTCCTCCTACATCAATTCCAATCATTTGACAGTAACTCCGCCCTCTGCATCGAACACGGCAGTTTTTCCGTTATAATGAACCAGTTCCGGCGGAAGACCTACGGTTGCTTTGAGCAGGATGTCTGCAAGTTCTTCCTCGATTACCTTGGTGATTCCAACAATACTCATCGTGGGTCGGGCATTTACATCGACAACATAGATGGCATCTCCTGAGACAACCATGTCAACGCCGACATAGCCCTGACAGCCCAATGCTTCGATGGTCTTTGCAGCTGTCTCGAACATCGCTTTTTCCTGCGGGGGGTGAACCGGTGTTTCTCCTCCGGCGTAGCGGAAGAAGCCGCTTTCATCGATGTAGGCGTTCTGGCTGTTTACGGTAAGTAAGACCGGCGGAAGTCCGCTGTAGAATCCGCAGGCTTCCCCTACCACACGGCTTCCGACAAGACTTACGCTGAAGTGTTTTCCTTCGATGTACTCAACAGCCATCTCGCCTTCTTTGGGAAGTTCGCCTTCTTTTGCGATGCGGACATTTACTGAGCCTTCACCTTTGATTGGTTTAATGACTCTTTTTCCTGCAAAGTCAGGACCGACTTCTTTTGGAACGGCAATGCCCCGTGCGGCAAGCAGTTTGGAGGTCAGGCGTTTGTTTGCAGCAACTGCTGCTGCGGTGCTGTCGGACCCTATATTGTGTGATGCAAGTTCTGCGATGTGGGTGTACTTTGAAAGCATGGCATCAGGTGTGATTACCAGACTGTATTCACACTCCGGTGCAAGACGGGAGATTTCTTCTCCGAAATCTTTTCCGGCGGACGGGGTTACCACTTCATAACCGCAAGCTTCAAAGCTTTTGCGTAAGACATCAACCATTACTTTTCCTTCGGGGGCTAAGTAGGGGTTGTTGAACTGCGTATATTCTGCGATGAGGATTTTCATGTTGGATGATTAGTTGTCGCGTTTTTCAACTTCGGCGATAAGGTTTTCCATAACCTTGTCGACTGCTTCGCGGGTTGCTTCTCCGCCTTTCTGTCCCGGACTCTTGAGGATGAACGGTCTTCCTTCGTCGCCTGCTTTTCTCATGTCGATGTCGAGCGGGATTGCGCCGAGGTAGGGGACGTTGTACTTTTCTGCAGCCTTTTCTCCTCCGCCGCGTCCGAAGACGTCAAGGACTTCGCCGCAGTGCGGGCAGACAAGACCGGACATGTTTTCAACGATACCTAAGACAGGAAGTTCCATCATTTCGATGAACTTGATTGCTTTGGTGGAGTCAAGGACTGCAACATCCTGCGGAGTTGTGACGATGACTGCTCCTTCTACGTTTGGTGCATACTGAACGATGTTTAATGCTTCGTCACCGGTTCCCGGCGGTAAGTCGCAGACAAGGTAGTCAAGGTCTCCCCAGTCAACGTCACCTAAGAACTGCTGGATTGCAGCTGCTTTCATTGGCCCTCTCCAGACAACCGGGCTGTCGGTTTCGTTTAAGAGAAGTGCCATAGAAATAACCTTTAATGAGCCGGTTACTTTAATCGGCATAATTTTGTTTCCGATTCCCTGAAGGCGCAGGTCTTCGATGCCGAGCATTTTTGCAATGGAAGGCCCGTGGATATCAAGGTCCATGAGACCGGTCTGGTAGCCGTGGTTGGATAATGCGTAGGCAAGGTTTACGGAAACGGTACTTTTTCCGACGCCTCCTTTGCCTGATAAGACAAGGATAACGTGCTTTACACTGATATCTGCTTTCTGTGGTTTCTGGCAGGAATCAGTCTTGGACGAACAGGTGTCACAGTGTCCGTCGCATCCTTCGGGTTTATCACTCATTTTAGTATTCTCCTTTTGATTTGTGTATATGTATTTGTCTGGGAGTACTATAGGTCTTTTGTTGTGCACACGGAAATAGATATTTGACGATGGAGAGGCAATAATAGAGGTAAGGAGTTTGCGGTCGCTGTTAATTTACAGCAAATTCGGGACACTGGTCCAAAAAAACCATACACGAAAAGCAACTAAACAAGAACCCTGATGTGAATGGAACTTATTTATCAGATTAAGCCCTGTTTAAAGCAGATTCAGATTTGTCTATGTTGTTGAGATTTCCTTGGATTGGGTTTTTCCGGATATTCTCTATTGATAATTGTAAACAGCGGAGTAATATCCCACAGTTACGGCAGAAATGGCATCTGTGTGTCCATAATCTTCAAATTCCTTCTTAAGAACAGCCGCAGTATTAGCAACAGCAGGAATTTAAAAACCCTGTACCACGTAATGAGATTGGAACTAATTACGGCAGATATATTTTCAGGATACAACAGAATTCATCAAACACTTTATTATGGTAAAGCGCTAAATTATATAACACAACAGCTTCGCTTTAACATCAGCGAAGCAACGAGAAGTCATTATATGGAACAAGCATTACTCAGCGAAGAAAAAACCATCCTGAAACTTCGCACATTATACCGCAGATACGGATATCTTCCGTACAAGATGAACCGGTTTGAAGAGTATGATCTCTATGTCAGAAACAAAGACTTCCTTGTATCAGACAGCATCATCACCTTCACAGATACCGGCGGAAAACTGATGGCATTAAAGCCGGATGTAACCTTATCCATCGTCAAAAACAGTGTCGAGGAAAAAGGATTCGTAGAAAAAGTCTATTACAACGAAAACATCTGCAGAACGCCCGCGCCGGGAAAACCCTTCAGAGAAATCATGCAGGCAGGACTTGAGTGCATCGGAGACATCGATGACTACTGCAGAGCAGAAGTCCTTCTCCTCGCAGCAGAAAGTCTGCGTGAAATATCTTCAGAATCTCTTCTTGCTGTATCTCATGTAGGAATCGTCTCGGATGTACTTGACCGCATGAATGTCTCAGCATCCGCACGGGCAAAACTTGTGCAATGCATCCGCGCCAAAAACCTCCATGACGCAGAAAAAATCTGTGCCGGAGAAGGCGTAAGACCTGAAACCTACGCACTTCTTGCAGGACTCATGCAGACCTGCGGAACGCAGGAAGAAGTCTTTGAAAAGCTCTTCGCCCTTCTTCCAAACAGCACATCCCTGCAGGAACTTGAGCGTATTGTCCGTCTGCTTCCGAAAAACTCAGTCAGAATAGATTTCTCTCTCGTAAACGACATGCACTACTATAACGGCATCGTGTTTCAGGGATTTGTAAGCGGTGTTCCTGATGCAGTCTTATCCGGCGGAGAATACGATCTTCTGATGAAAAAGATGGGAAAGAAATCAAAAGCCTTAGGCTTTGCCGTCTATCTTGATAAACTCTCTGTTCTTCTGACTGACTCGCCGGAATATGATGTTGACGTACTCTTAGTCTATGATGAATCAATAAGTCCTTCTGCGGTTACCGCAAAAATAGCAGATCTCATCTCGCAGGAAAAGACCGTTTCTGCGCAGAAGAGCATCCCAGCCTCAATACGATACCGTGAACTGATACAGCTTGGAGGAAACAATGCTTAACGTAGCTCTTCCCAAAGGACGGCTCGGCGAGTCTGTCTATGATATGTTTGAACGTGCGGGATTCGGATGTCCTGAAATCCGTGAGGGCGGCAGAAAACTCATCTTCGAAAACGCTGAAATGGGCTTACGCTTCTTCTGGGTAAAACCAACAGACGTTGCAGTCTATGTGGAACGCGGAGCTGCTGACATCGGTGTTGCCGGAAAAGATATTCTCTTAGAGTATGAGCCGGATGTCTATGAACTTGCGGATTTACAGTGCGGCATTTGCCGGATGGCAGCAGCAGCGCCGAAAGGCTACCGCGACAACACCTCAAAAACCCTGCGCGTTGCAACCTCGTTTACCAACATCGCACAGAAATATTACACCTCAAAAGGACGCGACATTGACATCATTCATTTAAACGGTTCTATTGAGATTGCACCCCTTTTAGGGCTTTCTGACATCATTGTAGATATCGTAGAGACCGGAACAACCCTTCGGGAAAACAATCTCGAAGTCATTGAAACTATTGTTCCAATCAGTGCACGGCTGATTTCCAACAAAGCATCTTATGCATTCAAAAAAGAAGAGATTGATGCTGTTGTAAGTGGAATAAAAAAGGAGATACGTGTATGATAAAAATTCTAAAATACGGTGAGACATCAAACACCGAAATATTTGCCCGAAATATGCCCATGGCAAGCGTTGCTGACATTGTCACAGGCATCATTGAGCGTGTAAAGTCCGAAGGTGATGCGGCTCTGTTTGCGCTCACTGAAAAGTTCGACGGCGTAAAACTGTCATCCCTCGAAGTAAGCAAAGAAGAAATTGATGAAGGCGTTTCAAAAGTTGAGCCTGAATTTATCGGCATCTTAGAGCGTGCCGCAGCCAATATCAGAAAGTTTCACGAACGTCAGGTAAGAAACAGCTTCATCATCAATGACTCAGACGGCATCGTAATCGGGCAGAAAATAATTCCTGTCGATAAAGCTGGACTCTATGTTCCGGGAGGCACTGCAGCATACCCGTCAACTGTTCTGATGGATGCAATCCCTGCAAAAATCGCAGGCGTTCCGCTTGTTGTAATGATTACCCCGCCTGCAAAAGACGGGAAAGTAAACCCTGCAATTCTTGCCGCAGCAAAAGTTGCCGGTGTCGATAAAATCTACAAGGCAGGAGGCGCTCAGGCAATAGCTGCTCTTGCTTATGGTACAGAAACCATTCCCAAAGTCGATAAAATTGTAGGTCCGGGTAACGCTTTCGTAGCTGAGGCTAAAAAGCAGGTCTTTGGTCTGGTATCTATTGACATGATAGCAGGTCCCAGTGAAATCTTAATTGTTGCCGATGGAAAAACAAATCCCCGCTACGCTGCAGCAGACCTCTTATCTCAGGCTGAGCACGATAAAAACGCATCCGCAGTGCTTGTCACTGACTCCTATGAGTTTGCGCTTGCCGTTCAGAAAGAAATTGAAGTTCAGCTTCCAAAACTTGAGCGCGAAGAAATTGCCCGTGCCTCAGTTGAAAACAACGGAAAAATCATTGTAGCAGAAACACTTGATGCAGCTATCGAAATCGCAAACGAGATTGCACCGGAACACCTTGAACTCTGCGTAGATAATCCTTTCGACTATCTGGATAAAATCCGCCACGCAGGCTCTATTTTCATGGGAAGAAACTGCCCGGAAGCCCTCGGAGACTACTTTGCAGGTCCGAATCACACACTTCCTACAAGCGGCACAGCCAAATTCTCAAGCCCATTATCTGTCGATGAGTTTGTGAAAAAGACGCAGTACACCTATTACACGAAAGATGCCTTATCCCGCGTTGCAGAAGACATCGCAGTCTTTGCCCGAAAAGAAGGTCTTACCGGACACGCAAAAAGTGCAGTAATCCGGCTGGAGAAGGACATATGAGCCGCTTTTTTACAAGCAAACTAAGCGGATTAAAACCCTATACCCCGGGAGAGCAGCCGCAGGATATGCAGTATGTAAAACTCAACACCAATGAGTCTCCTTATCCGCCGTCGCCGAAAGCTCTGCAGTACGCACGCGATGCAGCAGACACGCTCATGCTCTATCCTGACCCGGAGTACAAAGCACTCTGCGCAAAACTTGCAGAGGTCTGCGGCGTCTCTTCAAATCAGGTTGTTGTCGGAAACGGCTCGGATGAGATTCTCGACTTCGCTTTTATGGCGTTCGGCGAAAAGGGCGTGGTGTTTCCTGACACATCCTACGGCTTCTACTCAGTCTTTGGTGAGTTGAACCGGATTTCTGCAGAAGAAATCCCGGTAAAATCTGATTTATCCATCGACCCGGATGATTACTGTAATGTCGGAAAAACGATTTTCCTCGCAAATCCAAATGCCCCTTCAGGCATTGCATTAACGCTTCCTGAGCTTGAACGCATCATCACGAATAATCCGGACTCGGTTGTTGTAATCGATGAAGCATATGTGGACTTCGGTGCAGAATCAGCCGTACCTTTAACAAAGAAGTATGACAATGTCTTAGTCGTGCAGACGTTTTCCAAATCCCGCTCGCTTGCCGGCGCACGGTTTGGGTTTGGTGTCGGAAGTCCTGAGTTAATTGCTGACTTAAACCGCATCAGATATTCAACAAACCCCTACAACGTAAGCCGCACAAGTGCCGCAGCGGCTTTAGGTGCGTTAGAGGATGAGAAAATCACCCGCGAAAACTGTGCAAAAATCATCGCGACACGAAAGCGTACCGCAGAAACCCTTACGTCTCTTGGATTTACGGGACCAGTATCTTCAACAAACTTCCTGTTTGTAAAGCATGACAAAATTTCCGGCAAAGACCTCTATCTGAAACTAAAGGAACGCGGCATTCTTGTACGCCACTTTGATAAAGAGTCAATCACAGATTACAACCGTATTACCATAGGAACTGATGAACAGATGGATATCCTACTCAAAGCGGTTAAAGAAATTCTGGAGGAAAACGCATGAGAAAAGCTGCACTAACCCGCACAACAAAAGAGACGGACATCTCTTTAACACTCACACTCGACGGTTCAGGCAAATCCGAAATCAATACCGGCTGCGGCTTTTTAGACCACATGCTGACGCTCTTTGCCTCGCACGGAAGGTTCGATCTTGTACTCTCCTGCAAAGGAGATACGAATGTGGATTATCACCACACAACAGAAGATGTCGCAATCACCCTTGGAACAGCGTTTAAAAAAGCACTTGGCGACAAAGCAGGCATTGCCCGGTATGGATTCATGATTCTTCCGATGGATGAAGCACTGATTCTAACGGCAGTCGATTTCTCCGGACGTGCCTCGCTTTCCTTCGACCTTGAAATTCCGTCTGAAAAAGTAGGCGACTTTGACACAGAACTTGTCGAAGAGTTCTGGCATGCGTTTGTGCGGACAGCTGAATGTTCACTTCACATCAGAGAACTTGCAGGCGTAAATTCGCACCACATCATAGAAGGAACCTTCAAGTCTGCTGCCCGCAGTATCCGCTCTGCAGTTTCTTTTGATGCTGCATACGAAGGACAAGTGCCTTCGACTAAGGGGTCACTCTGAATGCTTTCGATAGTGGATTACGGTGTTGGAAATCTCTTCTCACTGAAGTCTTCGCTTCGTGCCGTTCATGCTGATGCAGTTGTAACAAGGGATGCTGACATGCTTGCAAAAGCTGACCGGATAATTCTTCCCGGTGTCGGAGCTTTTGGCGATGCGGCAGCAAAACTGCGCGAAACAGGTCTTGCAGATGCAGTACTTGATGAAGCAGCCGCAGGAAAACCTTTGATGGGAATATGTCTTGGTATGCAGCTTCTCTTTGAAAAGAGCCTTGAGTACGGTGAACACGCAGGTCTCGGACTTCTGAAAGGATGCGTGAGACCATTAGCAGGATATATTCCTGAGGATTATAAAATCCCGCAGATTGGCTGGAATGCACTTTCTTTCGTAAACGGCGGAGAAAACGCACCGATTTTCAAATCTCTTAAAAACGGAACGCACGTCTACTTTGTTCACTCATTCTACGCAGCAGACTGTGATGACTCGCTTCTCGCAACAACTGAGTACGGGTGTGATGTAACAGCAGCCGTTGGAAAAGAGAATGTGTTTGGCTGTCAGTTCCATCCGGAAAAAAGCGGGGATGCGGGACTTCGCATCTTAA
>DALTWR010000016.1 GCA_029986975.1 Methanocorpusculum sp. | reverse complement strand
AAGAAAAACTGCTCTTTAAACTCTTCCATAAGGTATCAAAGCAGGAAGAGTTTCTGAAAGTCGTAGATAAATACTAATCCTCTTCCAGCTATTTTTCCTTTTCCTTACACGTTGCGCTTTTTTTCGGAATGGTTTCAGATTCCCGAAATTATTTCGGAAAACACACTTCATTCAAAAACAATTTCGGAGCGGGTATTTACGAACCAAAGAAAATATGAGAATAGCAATGCAGAATACAGATACAGCCATCCCCTTATCATCCCTTGAAAAAGGTGCGTCAGCATCCATCATCGGATTTTCAGAGAAAGGGAAAGAGATATCCAACAGACTTTTTGAACTTGGATTTGTCAATGGTTCAATAATCACCGCCAGCGGGAAAGCACCTTTCGGAAACCCGCTTATATTTACGATTCACGGCGGAAAACTATCCCTGAGAAAAGAAGATGCAAAAAATGTCCTTGTGAGGAGAATATGAATAAAATAACAGTTGCCCTCGTTGGAAATCCGAACTGCGGAAAAACGACACTCTTCAACGGACTTACCGGTCTGCGTCATCACACCGGAAACTGGTCAGGAAAGGTAGGTTCCGCTGACCGTGATGAAGGAAAGTTTACTCATAAAGAGTATCTCTTCAGTGTAATCGACCTTCCCGGAGTCTATAGTTTATCTTCACGAACGCAGGAAGAAGAGTTCGCAGCAGAATATCTTCTGCACGACAAGCCGGATGTGGTTGTAAATATTGTTGATGCATCCCATCTGGAAAAAAATCTGTTCGTAACTCTTCAACTGACTGAAATCGGCATTCCGGTCATTGTTGCCCTCAATATGAACCGGTTCGCAAAGAAAGACGGAATCTTCGTTGACGAGAAAAAACTTCGGGAGATGCTCGGGGTTCCGGTTGTCAAAATTGAAGCCGTCACAAAAGAAGGGCGCGATGCTCTTCTTGATGAAATCATTCATGCTCATGAGCATACAGGCGAACTGATTCCGGTTTATGAACATACACACATTCATGAAGATAACCATGAACACATCGAAGACAATGAAGAAACCCATCTGCACAGCACATCAGATGCAGAGCCGCACACTCATAAACTGACGCACAGTCATGCAAAAAATATTCATTACTATGATGAAGCGTTAGAGTTCCACATAGCAGATCTCTGCTCGGAAGGAATGACGCGCTGGGATGCCATTCAAACACTGATTCACCAGACGCTTGATGAAGACACACATACATTTGTAACCAGACGTCATCTGGAAAAAGAGTATGGGGGACTTTCACTAACTGAAATCATCTCCTCACAGAAGTACCGCTACATTACTCATGTTCTGGAAAAAGCAGTAACGGTAAAAGGCGACATTCGCGAGCGCATAACGCAGATGATTGACAAAGTTGTCATGAACAGGGTTTTGGCTATTCCTATCTTCCTTGCTGTTATGTTTGTCATGTTCCAGATTGTGTTCCTCTTAGGAAGTCCGATTCAGCAGGCGCTTGCTTCATTTTTCAGCTGGCTGGGGGGTCTGGTATCTGTTCCGCTCGCAGGAGCTCCGGAGTGGGTTAATTCGCTCGTAGTAAATGGCGTAATTGGAGGGGTTGGTACAGTTGTTTCTTTCCTTCCGAATATTATTCTGATGTTCCTGCTGTTAGCAGTTCTGGAAAATTCGGGATACCTTTCCCGTGTTGCAGTGATAATGGATGCAGTCATGAGAAAAATAGGTCTGCACGGCAAATCATTTATTCCGATGATTTTGGGATTTGGCTGCAGTGTTCCGGCAGTCATGGCAACACGTACGCTGGAAAATCAGCGCGCAAAAAAACTTACGATGCTTTTGACGCCGTTTATGTCCTGCAGCGCCCGGCTTCCTGTCTATACGCTTTTTATCGGGGTATTTTTTACCGCAAATCAGGGGCTGATGCTTTTCTTAATCTATATCATAGGTGTTGTAATAGCCCTTCTGGCTGGTCTTCTTCTTCAAAAGACTGCCTTCAAAGCAGATGACTCCGCATTTATCATCGAGATTCCGGCATACCATGCCCCAAGAGTTCGTGATACTCTCCTGTGTATGTGGGACAGTACAAAAGAGTTCCTTGTTCACGCAGGAAGCATCATCTTCCCGGCAGTTCTTGTAGTCTGGCTGTTAGGGTCTCTTCCGTTCGGCGTTGAGTATGCTTCGATGGATTCTGTTCTCGGCTCGATAGGAACTGCGATATCTCCATTCTTTGAACCGCTTGGATTCGGCATTCCGGAAGTGTCTGTCGCCATTATCATGGGACTTGTTTCCAAAGAAGTGGTGGTAGGTTCCCTTGGTTCTATCTACGGTGCAGGTGATGCCGGATTAAGCGCGGTGCTTCCGTCTATCTTCACGCCCATTTCAGCATTCTCATTTATGATTTTCATCCTGCTCTACATCCCGTGTCTTGCTACTCTTCTTACTATCAGAAGAGAATCCGGTTCATGGCTGTTTATGTTCGGCGTTGCCGTAATGTATGCTGTAGTTGCATGGCTGATTTCGTTTATTGTATATCAGGGAGGAATGATTCTTGGTTTCTGACGCAGTAAGTTTTACGGTATTTGTCGTTGCTGCAGTGATAATCTGTGCGGTATTTGCGGTTGTTGTCATTCGTTCCCTGAAAGGGGAAGGGATGCAGCTGCGGCAAAAATAAAAATACCTGCGGCTGCTGCATGGAACACTGCAGTTTCAGGAAAAAATAGCTCATCGTCAATTTATGTGATTGATAGTTATTTCATCATATCAGCGGATTTTCACATCATCAGACACAGATGTCATGGATGATACAGGGAAGTGGACATCACCTGCGTCATCCATCTCCGGGGAAACAAATATACTTTGACCAATACACCTGACAATCAAGTAAAATCCAGACAAACCTCACACAAAACGTCGAAGAGCCCAAAAAATAAAGAAGAGAGATACGGCAAACCCGCATCTCCTTACTCAACAAACTTATGCAAGTCCGAAGGACTTCAGAGTAACATCTGCATCGACTTTTCCGACGTGGTAAACCTTGCCGGAAGAAACCTCATTGATGACAACCTCTGCCGGAGAGAAGAGAGACTTGTCAATCTTGAAGAAGTCGTATCCTGCAGCCTTGAAGATGTCGTTGAACGGCTGACCGTATCCCTGAGATGCGCAGGACGGAATCTTTTCAAGGTAGTCAACAATCTCCGGTGCTTTGACGGTAAGGTTAATCTGACCGTGGTAGATTGTTGCATCGTTAGTGACGCCCATCGCAAGCTTTGCACCTCTGACCGGCGGAATCGGTGCGCAGCCGGATGCTGCAATAATCTTTCTGGTGTCGAATCCAAGCTCATTTAACTTGTAAACAGCAGTCTCAACACAGCGGCCTGCAACCTGAATAGAACCAACGATAGAAGAAGTCGGAGCTACAAGAGCACAGACATTTGCAACATCAACGCCGCACTTCTCTGCAATCATTTCCATAACAGATGCGGACGGAATCTTGTCTGCTTCAAGGCAGATAACAGTTGCATCACTCTCATCCTTGTAGTCAATGACTTCATAGGTGTGCTTCGGCTGAAGAGAAAGTGCGCGTGCAGGACCGGAACCCATTGCAAAGAAACCGTCGTGCTTAACACTCCATCCTGCCTTCTGGGAACCGAGACAGGAAATTGCCGGGAAGTCAGTGCTGATGTCAACGAAAGTCATCGGGAAGTTGCCGACCATTCCCTGACGGAATGCGACCTCACCAAGACCGCCCATACAGATACGGGTGAAGTAGTCACCTGCACCAAATCCTCCGGGTACATTTACACCGCAGTCAACGATACGTGCGCCGTTATCAAGTTCATGATAGCTGACGTTCAGTAAATCTGCGAACTCAACGAGTTCTTCGAAAAGTTCTAAACCTAATTCGTTTACACTTACCACAATAATCCCCTCTTAAAGGATATGTAATTAGGTATTTGACCGGAGAATAGATAAGAGTTATTATTGATTGGAGGAAAGAGACTCAACAGACTCAATCACCTTTAAAAATTCCGCCTTTTCACCGTGGAGATTAACGTACCTGCGCCTTCCAATACCGGAATTTGCATACTCAAGGTCAATTAACCCAATGACATCAAGATGATTCAGGATTTCAGCAGTTCTGGTCTTTTTAGGACCGTCTTCCGGAAGCGCATCCAAAACTTCTTTTGTGGTCGGAGATGTTGTTTCAGTAAACAGCTCCACTGCAGTCTTTAATACCTGAAGCTCTTCGCGGGAAAGAGACTTAATCATATCAAGTTTGTGCATATCAACAAGTGCTGAAACCGCCTTTGATACATCCTCTTCAGAAACACAGCACCGTGCAACCCGTTCTGCCGAAAGAACAGACCGTCTGATTAAATCAAGACCCATACGGACGTCTCCATACTTCATACAAGACTCAACAATTGTATCAAGATACTCCGAAGCTAAAACATTCGGGTAGAGACCGGCTGTAACGCGCTGAGCTAAAATCCCTGCAACCTCACGCGCAGTATAGGGCGGAAACGAAATAACCTCCGGATGGAACGTAGAACGCGTCCGCACATCAAGACTCTCCATCAAATCAATACGCGGGTCGCTGATGATAACAACAAGACTGAGATTAATCTCCGGAAACACCTCATGAATCCGGAGAAGCGGATAAAGGACGTTGGTAAACTCCTTCTGATAGATAAGATAGTTCGCATCATCCAGACAGATAAGCGGCTGAACTTTTGCCGACTGCAGATAATTTGCCAGAAGGTCTAAAACCTGCTTGTTTGATGTGCCGGATGAGGGAGGTGCCTGTTTGGTAATAGATGTGTAGATGCGGGTAAATACTGCATACTCTGTTGAATCAATCTTACAGTTCACATGAACAGGAACAACACGCTCAGTCGTCTCTGCCAGAAGTTCAAATATTTTTTTAACGGAGGTGGTCTTCCCCGTCGAAGGCGGTCCGCGGCATACTGTATCCAGAATTTTTCCGCCGCGAACACCGGGACGGACTGCAAACGCAAGAGCTTCTGTCTGCTCATCACGGTAGTCAAACTGTTCCGGAACATAACTTAACTCAAATACATCCGGATCACGGAACAGTGTTTCATCCCATGAGAGCAGTTTCTTTCTCATATTATTTCATGCAGTTTTTACAGAGGATTTTATTGTTGAAAAGCATCGATACATCGCGCTGCACTTTGCTGACCGGCGCACCGCATTTGCTGCAGACAAACTCCTGCATGTTTTCTTCGTCAACGACCGGAGCGGGCGGAAGAGATGGTTCTGCAGGGGCTTTCACAGGTTCGGTTTCTTTTATCACATCTTCTGCTGCGGAAACCGCAGGAGTTTCCAAAGAGGGTTCTTCATCCGGTTTTGATGGTTCAAACACCGGCTCTGACTCTTCCTGATAGAACGCAAACTCACCAGGTTCTGCGGAAGCAGATATATCAGCACCGTCTGCTAATATATGTTCTTTGTATTTTCCGATGGCTGTACGGGCAGCCGCATTATTATTTCCGTACCCGTCAAGAATTGATGCCAGATAATGACGGAGAGCATCCGCATCTTCTTTTGTCTCTGCCGTATCACTGACTTCAAGGCGCAGATTCTCATAATTTCCGAGATTAATGGTGACGCTGACTGTAACTGTTCTCTTATCCGTCATTTGTGTATTATGATTTTGAATTATAAATGGTTAAAGATTCCCGAAAGAACGCTCAAAGTGTCTCAACACCGGTCACTTCAAAGTCTGCTGCAGCTACCGTCTCCTTCAAAACAGTATCAGAAACTTCTTTTGAAAGAGTCACGACAGCATGTTTCTCCTCAAGGGATACAGAAACGTCAGACACACCGTCAATTCCTTTAAGCGCATTGGAAACCGCTGCAGAACAGTGTTTGCACATCATCCCTTCGATATGGATTAATTTTTTCATGGATATATCATTTGTCGCCGAAGAATTATCAATCTCATCTTTCATGACATCAGAATATCCCTTAAACCGCGTAAGCCGAAGCGCATTCAAAACTACGCATACCGAAGAACAGCTCATACACAAGGCTGCAATCCCCGGGGATAAGAGAATGCCGAACGGTACAAATAATACTCCTGCTGCGATGGGAATTCCTATTGTATTATAGATAAACGCCCAGAACAGATTCTGCTTAATAATACGAAGAGCGGTTCTGCTAAGGAGAACTGCATCTGCGGCAGATTCCGGATTGCTGGTCATAAGAACGATGTCTGCAGACTCAATGGCAACATCTGTACCCGCTCCCACGGCAATACCCACATCAGCTGCAGCAAGAGACGGTGCATCATTTATGCCGTCACCGGTCATTATCACCCGTTTTCCTTCACTCTGCAGCCGGCGAATCTCTGCCTCTTTTTCGGCAGGAAGAAGTTCTGCGGAAAACGAATCAACGCCTGCCTCACCTGCAACCCGCTCTGCCGAAGCTTTTGTATCTCCGGTAAGCATAGAGACATGAAGTCCAAGTTTTTTCAGGCGGGAAACTGCCGAAGGAGCAGACTTACGAAGCACATCAGATACGGTAATGACTCCAAGTGCATGACTGTCTTCTGCGAAATAAAGAACAGAGCCATATTCTGATGAGACATCAGGGAATGTACCTGAAACGCCGGATTCGCGCATAAAGCGAAGAGAACCTGCAAGATAGATTTTGCCGCCGGAGGAGGCTGAAACTCCTGAGCCGGGAATAGTTAGGAAATCATGAACCTCAATTCTCTTTATTCCGTGCTCATCAGCATACGATGAAACAGCTTTTGCAAGCGGGTGGGATGAAAGCGACTCTACGGATGCAGCAAGAGTTAGGAAATGCAAACTCTCAACACCATCTGCCGGAAGAACCTGCTCAACTGCCGGAATCCCTCTTGTAAGCGTACCTGTTTTATCAAACACAATTACATCAGCACGTCCGGCTGTCTCAAGGGCTGCAGCTGATTTGATAAGGATGCCAAGCGATGCAGCTTTGCCGGCTGCAGCCATAACGGCTACAGGTGTTGCAAGACCTAAGGCACAAGGACAGGAGATAACAAGTACTGAGATTGCAGCAGATAACGCAAATGAGATTTCTGCGCCGAAGAAAATCCAGATGAGGCATACTACAACCGCAATAGAGATAACCGCAGGAACAAAGATACCGCTGATTTTATCAGCAAGGCGGGAGATTGGTGCTTTCGAGGCGGAAGCTTCACGAACCAGCTCAATAATCTGTGCAAGCGATGTATCATCGCCGACTTTTTCCGCGGTAAATAAAATACTGCCGTAAAGACATATTGTTCCCGCCTGAACCGTATCACCTGCATGTTTTGAAACAGGAATGCTTTCGCCCGTAAGAGCAGAGACGTCAACCGATGATGAACCGGAGATTACCGTACCGTCAACAGGAATACGCGACCCGGATTTCACAACAACGGTGTCCCCTACTAAAACTGCAGATACAGGAACAGTTACTTCATCCCCCGCGCGCAGAACAGTTGCTGTCTTGGGACTTAAATCAAGAAGACGGGAAACCGCTTCCGTTGTTTTTCCTTTTGAACGGGACTCCAGATATTTTCCAACGGTAACAAGAGTCAGAATCATACCTGCAGATTCATAATAAAGCGGATGATTAAGAGATGAGGTAACAGCAATCTCAACAGTAACAATAAAACTGTAAATCAGCGCAGCAGATGCCCCGACAGAGACCAGCGAATCCATATTGGGAGACCGGCGAAGCAGCGCCGGAATACCCTGCAGGAAATATTTCCGGTTCAGATAAACAATAACACCAGTAAGAATCAGCTCAACTAGTGCTGAGACAAGCGGCTGCTGTGGAAAAAAGAATCCGCCCATCGGAAGAAGCGATACTGCAAGCAGAGGAATAAAAAACACTATAGATATAATTAGCCGGCGTTTCATTGAAACATATTCCGGCTCAACGGTTTTTCTGCCGGAAACAGCACGATACCCGGCATTTTTTACCGCATCTATAATTATCTCATCAGATACAGAATCACTCTCGACTTCAAGAGAATTAGACAAAAGATTTACCGATGCAGAAGAAACTCCTGCAATCTTTTTTACCGCACGCTCCACATTTAAGACACATGCCTGACAGGACATGCCGTAAACAGTGTAGCTTTTCTTCATCAGAGATGCTCTTTCAGGAACTCAGCGACCTCATCGAGCATAGCACCGGGACGAACAATTTTACGCTCGGCAAGATTTACCACCGTGCTGGGTGTTCCGGCAAGCACACCGCCGTCGATTAAATAATCATGCGGAACATTTACCATCTCAGCAGTTACCGGAGAGACTTCTCCTGCAAGATTTGCAGAGGTTGCAGTGATAGGGCAGTCAAACACTTCAATCAGTTTCAGCGCAGTCTGGTGATCCGGATAGCGGATACCTATCATGCCGGTTCCTCCCGTTAATTCTGAGGGGAGAACATCTTTCGCGCGAAGAATTACGGTAACCGGTCCCGGCAGGAATTTCTTTATAAAGGCCGCTGAAATGTCATCGACCTCAGCAACGCCGTAAATCATCTCGATATCAGAAACAGCGACAGAAATCGGCTTTCCAAGCAGCCGTTTTTTTGCCTGATAAACATTCATAACAGCAGTTTCAGAAAGTGCATCAGCACCAAGACCATAAACGGTCTCAGTCGGATAAACAATCAGCCCGTCACGGCTTAAAACAGAAACAGCTTTTTCAATCTGTTCATCTAACGAGAGTTCATTTTCAGAAGACGTCATAAAATGCGATAACCGGGGATCGAACCCGGATTAGAAGCTTGGGAAGCTCCTGTCATGCCATTAGACCATTACCGCCTGCCTAAATTATTCGCTTTCCCGAATAATAGGCATTTCGATTTGTGAAAATTCAGCCCTGATAGAAGATTTCAGTACTTCCGTAGGCAACCGTTTTTCCATCGCGCAGTGCTTCTATGACCTCATCCATTTTTGCATTCGGAGATACAGAGAGTCCCTCATTTCTCCCGAAGACCTGGAAGAGAAGTTTGTCGCGCACGCCAAGTCCCGGAGACGGACCATGCCAGCCGTGTTCGCCAAAATCATTTAAGCCCTGTACTGCAGGGAAAGGAAACTTCGGATAAGATTCCATATCATATCCCGGAGGGATATACCCCACTGATGGAATGTTCCAGATAGTCCAGATACATTTCATCGGTTCGTTTCCGGATTTGTTCTGAACAACAAGACAGACATACTCCATCTCTTTATCTATGTTTCCAAGAGAGATTCGAGGAGAGATGTTTCCGGCAGAAAGGGTGCTTGATACAGTAAGACCGGATGGGCCAAGGTCAATGGTTATCGTATTCATACAGATTAATGAGACTGGATATTATAAAGCAGTTCAGAACGAGGACATTTTTACTTATGCCCAGCGTTTAAAGAGCACAAGTTCTGCATCAGTTCCGTTTTCGCTATATTCAGAGATGAGCAGATAGTGTTCATCAGCTGCGATACCAAAGAAACGACCACTGTTTCCTTTCGGAACCTGATTTCCAAGATAGATTTTATTGTTGTGTAAGAATGTGGTTTTTTGTCCATTAGGAAGAGTGTATGCTATATTAACAAAAGAACCGCGCAGGAGATACAGTTCGGTTATGACACTCATCTCAGGAATACTCAGGGC
>DALTWR010000227.1 GCA_029986975.1 Methanocorpusculum sp. | reverse complement strand
CTACAATATAAGTGACTGACGCAGTCGCAGTCAGAGCTGCCGAAGCGGGGAACACACGCTCCCCCTACAGCCGCTGACAGAACACACTCCAGCCGCTCATCAGTTTCTGCGCAGAATGTTTTTTCTAAAACTGCATTCATCATCAGATAGTCAATGTGCCACTTCGGTTTTCTATACTGCTCACGGAAGAATCTGATATGACGCGACACACGTGAAAGACCGCCTGAACCAAGAGCTGAACCCACATAGATATAGTATCCGGCAGGGAATGTAATACTCCCTAGAGCACCTACGGAAATGGATTGTTCACTGCTGTTTTTAATCAGCAGACAGTAGATTCCTTTTTTCATATCGAATGTCTTACATCTCCATTTTCACGTATTCAGCAGAAAGGAGAATATGCCGTTTTGCATTTTCCGGCACAGGCATTCCATGACCGCACCAGATAGATTCAACCGGAAGTTCTGCGATTTTTGTAATCGAGGATTTCAGAGATGTCATATCTCCTGTCGGCAGGTCGCATCTTCCGTATGAGCCGTCAGGAAAAATTGTATCTCCGCTGATTAAAACCCCGTCTGCTTCACGGAATAAACAGATGCTGCCGCGGGTGTGTCCTGGGGTATGATACACAACAAAGTCTCCTACCCTGTCGCCGTCTGCAAGTGTTTTTGCGCATTGTATCTTTGGCTGGTCAGCGCCGAAATGGCGGGAAAGAGATAGTTCACTTTCAGAAAGAAACTTGGAATCAAACTCTCCGATACAGATTTCTGCGCTGCAGAGGTCTGCAATCTCTTTAGCATGGACAATATGGTCAAAGTGTCCGTGAGTTAAGACAATCGTGTCAATCTGGTCTATATACGGTAAATCCGTTCAGGAAGGATTCCTGCATCAAAAAGGATATTGTCTGCAAGATATGAGTTTGCCTGCCAGATGTGTCCCTGAATATAAAGTGGAGCAGTCATAAGATACTATTCTATTTGTGTTCTGATGAGATGAGGGTTTCTGATGTGAGGCATATTTTCAATCACAATAAAAACCCTGATATCCGGAGAGAGCACAGATTATAGCAGAAGTATGGATTCTGCAGTTACACTGTCTGTTGTAAGAACCTGGGATGTTAATGAAATTATTGACCTTTACCGTGCCGGAGGCTGGTGGGAGATGGGCTATGATAAAGACCAGATACCGCGGCTTCTTGACGGAAGTTTTCTGGTAATTGTTGCTCATGATAGCTGCGGTAATGCAGTCGGTATGGGTCGTGTCATAAGTGACGGAGCATCCGACGGATATCTGCAGGACATTGTTGTCTTTCCCGAATACCGCAATCAGGGTATCGGACGCAGAATCGTTTTCGCATTAAAACAGTTATCCCTTCTCTATGGTCACACGTGGCTTGGACTAATCTCTGCGCCGGGAAAGAAAGAGTTCTATAAACGAAACGGTTTTTCCGAAATGGAAAAATACACTCCGATGCTGAAGGAAGAGTGAGTATATGCTTACCTATTCAGATTTTCAGCCGGTCACCTTCGAAAATAAACACATCCTTGACCGGCACTTATCAAAATACCCGCAGAAGCACTCTGAATACTCTGTTGTTACTATGCTTTCGTGGGAGCATTATGCCAAATGTTTTTTTGCGGAGTACAAAGACCATTTGATTATTGATTGTGTTACTGACGGCTGCCATGCTTTTTTTGCGCCGGTTGGTCCGGATGTTTTGCCGGTTCTTGATGAGGTGTATGCGTTTTCAAAGACTGAAGGTACTGCCCTTTGTATCTATGATGAAGAACTCTGTCAGCAGTTTTCAGCCCGCCATCCTGAAGCGGCAGTCACAGAAAACCGCGGCTATTTTGAATACTGTTGGAAGACAGAAACGCTTGCTGAGCTGAAAGGAAAACGCTTTGTTGGAATCCGCGGGCAGATTCATCAGTTCCAGCGAAACTTCACCTGCACCGTTGAAAAAATCAGCGGCGATAATTTAGAAGAAGTCCGGACAATGATTCGTCAGTGGGGTGCGGAAAAAGAGTTTGAAAAA
>DALTWR010000226.1 GCA_029986975.1 Methanocorpusculum sp. | reverse complement strand
GATATCAAACCGAAACATCTGCTACCCAAAATTTCATCCCGTATTTACACCCCGATTTACACCCCGATTTACAATTCAAGGCATATCTTACCCCTTTCCAGAAAAGTTGGGTAGCACTTTTCAAAAACTCTTTTCGATTTAGTACAATATATCAATTCCCAACCAGTACTTTTGAAAACTGCTGCCCAACTTTTTTCAAAAGACGATATAATTCCTTATTTAGACAAACAAAGCTCAAATCAGCGAATATATTTGGGTAGCAGAATATTTCATGTGCTGCCCAAATCTCAAACTCAAAATCCGGTCAGTTTCATCTGCCTGTCTTTCTTCTCTCCATCCAGATTACTCATAAACGAAAACACATCCTGAATATCAGACAAAATCCCATTCTCCTTACAGAACTGATGCACCAGCCCTGAAAGCCGTAGAGAATTCTTATCTGCACACTCATACGAATCCCCGAACGCAGAAACGTACCGTTCTTTCATCCCGGGAAAATCCGCATCAAACCGCTCATACAGATACTCGCGGTTACCTTCCCGAAGCGTAAGCCCTGCGCCGAAAAAAAGTACGCCGTGTACGTGCGTATCGCGGCAGATATCAAGCAGCCCTGAGATGTTTTCCTCCGTATCATTGATGAACGGCAAGAACGGACAAAGCCAGGCAACTGTAGGAATCCCTGCATCGTGCAGGGCTGATAAGACTTCCGCACGGCGCGATGTAACACACACATGCGGCTCAATCTTTTTACAGAGGGCGTCATCAGCTGTCGTAAGCGTTACTGACACAACCGCTTTCGCCTTCTCATGAATCTCTGATAAAAGGTCGATATCGCGCAAAACCATATCTGACTTTGTGATAAGAGAAACACCAAACCGATGCTGTGAAATAATCTCAAGACACCTCTGTGTCATCTTCAGCTCACGCTCAAGCGGAATATACGGGTCAGACATCGAGCCGAATCCAATCATACACTTCTTCTTTTTACGGGAAAGCGCTGCATCGAGCAGTTCCGGCGCATTTTCTTTAACTGCAATATCTTCAAACGCATGATTCATCTGATACACTCTGCTTCGGGAATCACAGTAGATACAGCCGTGCGTACAGCCGCGATATACATTCATCCCGTTGTTTCGCGAAAGAAGAGACTTTGCCTGAATAAAATGCATAAAAAAAGGTGTGGACTTAGAACAGTCCGGAAATCTTTCCGTCGTTGTTGACGTCAATAGTACATGCCGCAGGTTTAAGCGGAAGACCGGGCATCGTCATAATGTCGCCCGTTTCAACAACAATAAATCCTGCACCATTGCATAATCTGACCGTTGCAGCGGAAATCTTGAAGTTTGTCGGTCTTCCAAGCTTTTCAGGGTCGTCAGATAACGAATACTGCGTCTTTGCAACGCAGATAGGCAGTTTGTCGCGTCCGAGTGCTTCAATGTCTTTAATTGAGCTTTCTGCTTTTGCAGAATAGACAACGCCGTCTGCACCATAGATTTCCTTTGCGATGGTCTCAAGTTTTTCCTTGATTGACTTATCGGTCTCGTAGATACAGTGATACGTGTTCGGCTTATCACAGGCTTCAACAACCTTCTTTGCAAGTTCAATACCGCCGTCTCCGCCTTTGGCGAACACTTCAGATAACGCAAAGTCAGCTCCCTTGGATTTGCAGAACTCTTCTAAGGTCTGTAACTCTTCATCAGTATCTGCTGCGAATCTGTTGATAGCAACAACAACCGGCACGCCGAACTTCTGGAGGTTTTCAATGTGGGCTTCGAGGTTTACCATACCCTTCTTCATCGCTTCAACATTCGGCTTTGCAGTGTCTTCCTTCTTAACGCCGCCGTTGTACTTCAATGCACGAACGGTTGCTACAAGAACAATCGCATTCGGCGTTAAACCTGCATAGCGGCACTTGATATCGAGGAACTTCTCTGCTCCTAAGTCAGAACCGAAACCGGCTTCCGTGATAACGTAGTCTGCCATCTTCAGACCGAGTTTAGTTGCGCGAACCGAGTTGCAGCCGTGAGCGATGTTTGCAAACGGACCGCCGTGGATAAGACACG
>DALTWR010000015.1 GCA_029986975.1 Methanocorpusculum sp. | reverse complement strand
AAGGCTCGCGATTTGCGTTTCTCGATTTGCGAAGATTTGCGGTTTCTGTAGTCAAGACGCACTGGGAAGAGTAAGTTCGTATAGAAAAATAAAGGGTGAGAGTAGTTACACTACTTTCACCAATCAGAATTATTTTTCAGAAACAGGTTGTTTTGAGTTTCAGTTGTGAATCAATCACAGATTTTAAAAAAATGAGAATATTTTTCAGACTCAGCTTGTTACCATCACTGCCCATTCAGGCAGTCCCACGCCGATACCGAAAATCGAAAGTCCCAGAGTAAACAGGAATATCGTAAAGAGAATAATACCAATCAGATTCAGGAACCAGCCGGCTGTCACCATATCCTTCATCTCGACATAATCCGTACCATAGGCAACCGCGTTTGGAGGAGTTGCGACCGGAAGCATGAACGCAAGCGAGGAGGCCACTGCAACAGTCATCATCAGGATGAACGGATTCATCGAAAGACCTGCTGCGACACCAGCCATTACCGGAATCATAATGTTTGCAACCGCTGTATTCGAGGTAAACTCGGTAAGAATCATAACCACGACAGCAAGCAGCAGTACTAAAATCACCGGGGCGACCTGTATGCCGGTAAATGCCTGAGCTATAGCTTCAGAAAGACCGCTTGCCTTGAATGCAGCAGATAAGGACATACCTCCGCCGAAGAGAAGCAGAACTCCCCACGGAATCTTTGATGCCCACTTCCAGTTCAGTGTGAACTCATGCTTCTTCCAGCTGATTGGAAGCATGAAGAGAAGAATAGCTGCAAATATTGCAATCGTGCAGTCTTCAACTTTAATCGGGAGAATACCTGCGGTGTACAGCGAGTTAATTCCCGGAATAATAATATTTCCAATCTCTTTCGGATCCTTGAAAATCCATGCAAGGGCTGCAAAGATAAACACAAAGAGTGTGTTCTTCTCTCCGCGGGACATCGGACCTAATGCTTCAAGTTCCTTTGTCAGAACATCTTTAGTATGGTCAAGAGTCCTGGGCATCCTGCGGTAGGCAATCTTTGTAAGCCAGAGCCACATGATAACAAGCATGACGGCAACAAACGGCACGCCGAACATGAACCATGAGAAGAAATCAACCGGCGGGGCATTCGGATAGAACTTGGCAAGCATTGATGCAAACACTGCATTTGCCGGCGTTCCAATAAGTGTTGCAATACCTCCGACACCTGCAGCGTAGGCGATTCCAAGAACAAGACATCCTGCAAAGGCTTTTTCGGATTTATCCATCTCCTTTGGTTTCTTGTTGGGGATAACAGTGATAATAATTGCAATCGCAATTGGAATCATCATCATAGCAGTTGCCGAGTTCGACATCCACATAGAAAGGAATGCCGTTGCAATCATGAATCCGAGAATCAGCCGTGTCGGACTTGTTCCGGTGATGGAGATGATTTTCAGCGCTATACGTTTGTGTAAATTCCAGCGCTGCATTGCCATTGCGAGCATAAATCCTCCCATAAAGAGGAAAATAACATTATCTGCGTAGGGTGTTGCCGCTCCCGTGACGGATAATACGCCAAGCAGCGGGAATGCTACCAAGGGGATAAGCGCGGTCGCTTCGATTGGAATCGGCTGTGTTATCCAGAAGATAATCATCATGACCGTAACAGCAGCGGTAAGCTTTGCTGCGTGGGGCATGACGGATTCCAGCGGCAACAGCATTACGATGATGAATGCTGCAATACCTGCTAATAATCCATACGCTTTGTTCATATTGAATATTAATTTGGTTTCGTATGTATTGAGTGTTTTCCTTACCTCCTTCCGGCTTACGTTTGGCTTACATTTAGAATATATTAATGCTGATATACGTCTAATAATACTGCACACTTTATATTTGGACAGATAGTATGGCTGAAATTCCCGTACAGGATTATGCAAAACAGCAGGAGATAGAAAAAGACGAGGCGCGAAAGCGATATGAGTTCAAAAAATCCCTTGAACGCCTCGAGGAAAAGGAAGGTTCTGGAACTGAACTTATCTCACTCTATATCCCGCCGGACAAACAGATTTACGATGTAACAGCACAGCTGAGAGATGAATACGGTCAGTGCTCAAACATCAAAAGCAAACAGACAAGAACCAACGTGCAAAGTGCAATCTCATCCATCTTAGCACGTCTGAAATACTACAAGACAGCACCGGAAAACGGTATGGCAGTCTTCTGCGGAGCAATTAATGTCGGAGGCGACAGAACTGACCTTGAGTCAATTATTGTAGAGCCGCCGGAACCGATTAAGACGTACAGTTACCGCTGCAGTTCAAGCTTCGAGCTGGATACGTTAAAGGATATGCTCGATGACCGTGTAGTACACGGTCTTTTAGTCCTTGACCTGCAGGAAGCAGCGTGGGGTATTTTAACCGGAACACGCATTGAACCCATCGGCAGCACTCAGTCGATGGTTCCAAACAAGCAGAGAAAAGGAGGTCAGTCTTCGATTCGTTTCGCACGAAACCGTGAGATTGCAATCAATGCCTTCTTCTCGAAAGTGGGAGAACAGGCATCTGAGGCATTCCTTGCAGACCCCAAGTTCTTTGACAGATTCAAGGGATTAATTGTCGGAGGTCCGATGCCGACCAGAGACGAATTCGTCAAAGGAAATTATCTCCACCACGAAGTGCAGAAGCGTCTTTTAGGAAGTATTGATGCATCATACACTAACGAGTGCGGTCTGCGTGAACTTGTCTTCAACGCACAGGAACTTCTCCGCGGAGAAGAAATCACGGATGAAAAACGTGAGATGACCCGCTTCTTTGCAGAACTCAGAAAGGAAAATCCGGCAGCAGCCTACGGCGAAGCAAGTGTTCGTGCAAACTTAGAAGCAGGAGCTGTAGATACGCTTCTCCTCTCTGAAAAGCTTCGTGAAGCACGGCTTACCATCTCCTGCGGAAACTGTGATTATCAGGAGATTAAGACGATGAGTGTTGAGCCCGGAAAGCGTTTCAGAGACCTTCCGCTTGGAAGATGTCCGAAGTGTCAGTCTCCGCTTATCCTTGAAAAAGAAGAAGATATCATTGATGAGTTAACTGCCCTTGCAGATACCTCGAATACACGGGTTGAAATCATCTCAGACTCTTCAGAAGAAGGAGGAACACTGCTTTCTGCATTCGGCGGAATTGCGGCAGTTCTCAGATACCCGACAGGAATGTAAGATTTATGTATCGGAAATATTGTGAAATCGTAACTTCGCTTCTCAAAGAAGCAACCGGATTAGACGACGTCTTATTAGCAGACGGCGGAGAACATGCAGACCTTGCATCAACTGCGGCATTCGCTCTTGCAAAGCGTGAGAAAAAGAATCCTGCACTTCTTGCAAAAGAGATTGTTGAGAAGATTTCTGCAAAGGCAGCAGAAGAAGGCATTGATGTTTCCTGCAAAGGTCCGTACATCAACTTTGTTTTCGGAACTAAGTTTGTTTCAGATACGGTTCGTGCGGCGCGTCTTCCTGAATACGGTACTCTTCCGCAGAAGACTGACCGTGTTATTATCGAACACACCAGTGCAAATCCGAATGGTCCGCTGCATGTGGGACACATCAGAAATACCGTAATTGGCGATACACTTGTCCGTGCATTCAGAAAAGCAGGATATCCGGTTGATGCCCAGTACTACTTAAATGATATGGGGCGCCAGATTGCTATTGTGGCATGGGGAGTAAAGAATCTGCATTATGAACGCCTCGAAAACGAAAAAGGCGATGAGTTCATTGTCCGGCATTATGTTGAAGCAAACAGAATTGCAAAGGAAAAGCCGGAGATTGAAGCTGAGTTCGATGTGATGATGGAAAAAATTGAAGCAGGCGACCCTGAAACGGTCAAACTCTTCTACGAATCTGTTGAGACCTGTGCGGAAGGTATCAAAGAAACGCTTGCTTCAATGAATGTAAAGCATGACCGCTTTGTCCGTGAAACGACATTCCTCCATGACGGTTCGATGGAAAAGGTGCTCTCCCGTGTTGAAGCTCTTCCGAATGCACAGCATGAGGACAAGATGATGTATCTGGATTTGTCCGAACAGGGATTCGGAAACAGATATGTTCTTAGAAGAAGCAACGGAACATCAGTTTATGCAGCACGTGACCTTGCATTCCATCTCTGGAAGAATGCACAGTGCGACAGAAGCATCGATATTTTAGGTGCTGACCATAAGTTAATCGGCGCACAGCTGCAGACGACCTTATCTTTAATCGGTGAACGTCCGCCGGAGATTGTAAACTTCGAGTTCGTTTCTCTTCCGGAAGGTTCGATGTCCACGAGAGGCGGTGTTTTTATCTCTGCTGATGAACTTCTCAGTGAAACAAAGAAGCGTGCCTTCGATGAAGTCACTGCACGAAGACCTGAGCTTGACGAAGAGTCCCGCAGAAAAATCGCAAACGCAGTCGCTGTGGGTGCTGTCAGATATGATATTATCAAGGTCTCTGCAGAAAAATCAACGGTCTTTGACTGGAAGGAAGCGCTTGACTTCGAGCGTCAGAGTGCTCCGTATGTACAGTACGCTCATGCAAGAGCCTGCTCTATTTTAGAAAAAGCAGCTGCAGATGGCGGATTTAATGAGAACTATGAGTATTCTGACTCGTATGAGATTGCCCTTGCAAAGCATCTGGCACACTTCCCGGCAGTTATTGAAAAAGTTGTTAACGAGCTGCGTCCGCATCTTCTTGCAGTCTATGTCCGTGACCTTGCAGACTTGTTCAACTCCTTCTACCGCTTTGACCCGGTGCTGAAGGCAGAAGGAAAGGTTCGCGATGCACGGCTTACGCTTGTTGATGCATGCAGAAACACTCTTCTTCAGGCGCTCAATGTCTTAGGCATTGAAGCACTGGAGAGTATGTAAATTTTTCAGCAGACAGCCAACTCTTTATTTTTTCGTCTGAATAATGATGGGGTTGGATAGCAGAATAAAGAATCTGCCATCCAATTTTTCACGCTTGATTTGAGGTCTGTTTTCTGATTTGGTCTGTATATTTCGGTTTTGTGATTTTATTGGATAGCACTTTTCAAAAACCCTTTTCGATATAGTGATATGCTGTATTTTTTTAAATGACATTTTTGAAATCTGCTATCCAACTTTTTAGAAATATCCACATATGTGGTTGTTTTGATGAATGGTGTTCAAATTGAGGTTTAAATTTGGATAGCAGATTTTTTCAGGTGCTATCCAAAATTGTTTTGTGCGGGTTGATTTGGTCGGAGGATATTGCTTAGATAAAAAGCAATTCACACCATTAGTGATATCATCAACACTCAATTTAAGGGAGATGAATAGTTACAAATCCGTAAGATATACAGATAAGAAAAAAAGATTGGAGAATTTAATCCTGATTTTTATCAATCACACGGACATTGTCTCCGCGGACAGTAATCGGGATTGGAACAATTGAATCGTAGAGTTCAACAGTAATCTCTTCTTTGGTGTGATCTACGCGCTTGACCACAGCCTTCTCACCCTTGAACGGACCTGCGATAAGTTCAACAATAGTTCCCTCATCAATACCTGCAACCGCCGGCTTCGGAACGAGGAAGTGCTTAATCTCTTCCATCGAAGTCTCGCCTTTTACCACAACAGTCGCATGAGCAATCGTCTCAACTAACTCCTCAATACGTGCATGCTCTTCCGGGCTTTCCACAAACACGTATCCCTTGATATCTTCCGGCACAACAACAGCTGTCACAACAACATCAGTCATCTCGTTTTCGATGGCATCTTTGATATTGTCTGCTACAGTGCGCTCATGCTTGGATGTAGTCTTGACGATGTAGTAGTGGTTTCCAAATTCTGAATCTGTCATGATTACGGGAGGAGATAGGTAAAGAGCAGATAGACCAGAAATCCAATCAGTCCGATGATACCAATACCGATTGCTGCAACTGCAGAGATTTTCCAGAACTCCTGTTTGGTTGGTCTTCTTGCAAGTTTTAATACACGAATGTATTTTCTGAAGAATTCTTTAATATCTTCACGCTCCACCTTCGGCTTTGCAGAACCTGCCTTCTTTGCGGGAGCGGTTTTAGGTGATGTCTTTTTCATATTGATATTTTCTGTCATGTAAATAACCCAATCCTAAATTATTTCAGGAAATCAATCTCAAATTTGGATCTCTGAATCTGACTTGTCTGTACAGTAGAGTTTGTCTGTTCCTGCTTACCGTAAATCTGCGGAGACTGAACACCGGTTACGATAATCATCGTGCGCATCTTGCCCTGCATCTCAGGGTCAAGCTGAACTCCCCAGATGATACGTGCTGAGGGGTCAATCTTGTGATAGACTTCCTGGACAACGCCTTCAGCTTCGACCATAGTCATGTCAGGACCTCCAATGACGTTGATAAGGGCTGCAGTAGCACCGGTGATATCAACATCGAGAAGCGGAGAGCGGAGAGCTTTCTTGATAGAGTCGCTTGCTTTGTCCTCGGAGTCGGATTCGCCGACACCAATCATTGCAATGCCTCCCTGTTCCATTACCGTTCTGACATCTGCGAAGTCGAGGTTAACCAGACCCGGCAGGGTAATCAGCTCAGTAATTCCTTTAACAGCACGCATTAAGACTTCATCAGAAACCTTGAATGCCTGTGCAAGCGGCAGGCGCGGAACAATCTCGATGATTCTGTCATTCGGAATAACGATAACAGTATCAGCAACTGCGCGAAGACGTTCAAGACCGATTTCAGCATTCTCCATACGGGTTGCGCTTTCGCTCGTGAACGGAAGAGTAACAACAGCGATAGTAAGAGCGCCGAGTTCTTTTGCAACTTTTGCAACAACCGGAGCAGAACCGGTACCGGTACCTCCGCCGAGACCAGCAGTAACGAATACCATGTTGCTTCCGCTAAGAGCCTGACGAATCTGGTCTTCGCTTTCGATAGCTGCCTCTTCTCCTCTCTGCGGGATTGCGCCTGCACCAAGACCTTTTGTGGTCTGTCTGCCGATTAAGATACGTTTTCCGACTCTTCCGCGCAGCATTGATAAGTGCTGTGCATCAGTGTTTAAGGCGAAGATTTCTGCTCCTTCGATTCCTTCTTCAAAGATACGGGCAACGGTGTTTGATCCTCCTCCGCCGCATCCGACAACAGAAATCTTAGTCTTTAAGGAGTTTAAAATCTCATCAAACTCGTCATCGTCGTCAGTTGTAACAGGAGTTTTCTTCGGTGCTGTGATGTTAAACTGGCTGGAGTAGTCGACCTTTTCCGGCACCGGTTTTGGTACTGCTGCCTGAGCAGGAGTAAATGATCTTACCTCCGGCCACGGGCGGGATGCCTGAACAGATGCCTGTACCGGAACTTCTGCCGGAGTTTCTTTCTTTGCGCCGAGTTCGGCTTCAGCTTCAGCATCGTAAATTGCGGAAATAATTGAATCGTCGCGTGCGACATCTTCAAACCGCTTGCGTGAAAGTGCTTCTTCAACAATTGATCTCATGAGTATAATTCTCCATTCCCGGGATTTCTATGGTAGTTTCAGCAACAGTGGTCACCATCTCAGGCAGAATCTCTTTCCCGTCTGCAAGAGTCACTGCATTTCCGGAAGCGAGCTTCCCGAAAAGCGGACCTGACGGAACCCCGAACATGCGCGCGAGTTTGGGGTCAAACTGTCTGCGGATAACCGTAAGTGTATTGCCTTCCACCACAGTTTCCTGTGTGCGTGTAATATATTGAACTGCTAAGGCTATTAATGCAACTGATATTTTCGCCGAATTTCTTTCATCAGTTAAAAAGATTGGCATTAGTTTCCCGCTCCTGCCGCTTGTGTGGACAATGCCTCCTTTCTTCTCAAGCCACTCCATAAGTACGCTGTCATCTTTACCGAAGGCAAGCGTGAACAGCTCTGCAGGTACTTCAGCTTTTGCAGGCGTTCCGTCTGAGATAATTCCGTGCGGATGAATTTTCAGCTCTTTATCCGTATCTGCGGCGAATTTCAGATATTTCTTCCACGTCTCATACGACATGTGGTTGAGCTGTTCTAAATCACTCTCTGTAATTTCCGGAATGCCAAGCTCTTCAAGCAGCTGGTAAATCCGTGCTGCCTCATCTTTTGTCATCGCTTTTCTATCGATGTGCGCGGCAGAAACGCCTCCGGACTTTTCAGCCATCTGGGAAATCATCTCTTTTGTGACAGTTCCTACATCGCGCGAATGCATCATATGTCCGAACGCACCTTTTGTTTCTTTGCCGATAACGCTTTGCCTGACTGCATAATGTGTTCCGCCAAATCCAATCAGCGGAATTGTTTCAGCCGCTGGTTTTGCATAGAGTACACTTTTTGCCGCAGCAGTGTATGCCTTCTCATCGTTCCATTCGGTTTCGGTACTGCCGACTTCTACGAAGAAGGATGGAACCGGAAAATCAGTTGGACCGTGATGCGTTATTTCATAAGATACACGGTATCCGTCCGGAACAAACTTTGTATGATTCTGCAGAACTGACTTCATCCATGCAGGAGCGCAGAACGACAGCTCCCGGTCATTTCCTCCAAGCTGTGCGGTATTGAAATTTCCTGCAGGATGAACGGTTAAAACCGGCACCGGATTGACACTTGAATGACGGGATACAACAATTACTAAATCTGCATCCGGATTTATCGCATCTTTTCCGGTGTTTATAATGCGTTCGTCTGATGTGTGAAACGTCACTTCGTTTCCGTCAAACAAAGGATATGCGTCTTTTCCGTTTTCTTCAATGAGCTTATCGATTGCTGCCCGGATGTTTTTTCCGGCAGGGTCCTGTTCTGAGTTTAGAATATCAATTATCATATTAATCTCCGGTTATAATCCGCCCACGCCGGTTATTGTACAATAGAGCATAAGAATACCCATAATTACCGGCATATGGAGAAGATATATAGTAAGTGTAACCAGTCCGTTCCCTGTTTTTGCAAAGAAGCGGAGGACTTTTTTCGGTTTATAGTTGAGTTTGAATCCGCGAACTCCATTCGGATAAAAGACGTTTCCAAGTCCCACGCCAAGAAGAAGAACACCAGTCCATGGTAAAAGCGGGAAGTAGTCCGGAGTATACAGCAGAAAGTCCTCACTGTGAATTCCAAGCGGGAACAGCCATTCGGGTGATGTGAACTGCGGAATTAAGAAGATTCCTATTGCCATAAGAATCAGTCCGAATAAAATATTCATTTTGCGGAAACGCAAAAGAGGGATTGCTATCAGCATAGCAATACCCAGCATGTGCAGGAATCCGAATTTGATAAAATTCTGTCCGTCGGAAACAATCAATGAAAATATCCAGGTGACAAGAGTAATACCCATGCCTAAGCCAAAGAGAATAAAGGAACGGATAATCAGGGTTTTATAATACTCTTTGTCGGTTTTGCCCTTAACCCGCATGCGTTCATGGCGAAGAACCATGGCAGCACCTGCAAGAATAACAAACACAGCCGTTCCAAATACATACGTATTGAAGACTGCAAGAAACTGCTCTGTTTCTTCAACAAGATGGAACATGACAAGTGCTGCTGCAAAATGAAAGAAAATCATACCAATGATTGCCGCCCCGCGTGCAGCATCAAGCTCCCAGTAGCGTTCGCCGGTGCTGTGTACTTCAGCAGAATGTTCCGGTGTGAGTGTTTCTGTCATGACTGTTTTCATTCATTGGTCGCAGAACGATATGAAAGTGAGTGTTGATTCTGCAGTCTTCGGGTTCTGAGGAATACTTGAAACAATTTTTTAGAGTAGTTCAAGAGGTGTTTCTCAATCGGAAGTTTTGGTTTAGAATCACGAAACACAGACTTCATAATTGCTAACGTTTGTTGATTAATTTACAAA
>DALTWR010000014.1 GCA_029986975.1 Methanocorpusculum sp. | reverse complement strand
ATTAACCCGCGGACCGGCGGGCGCCGTGAGAAAAGGAGCTGCTGCCGGTGTTAAGCGCGGAATTAAGACGGGTGCAAAAGCGGCTTTTGGTGCCGGACTCGCAGCTGCTGCATTGACGGCTGCGGCCTGCGGCATTCGCGAGGGTATTAAGTGCGGCGTTGAAGAAGCACAGAAAGACTCGTCTGCAAAAGAGGCGGTTGATGATTCTTGTGCAGATTACATTGACATCGAGTTTGAAGAAAAATAATTCGTACCTTTTTCCTCTTCTTTTTTGAGAGGCGGGCTGCTGTTTTTGAAGAGAAAGAACATAAGGTCTCTTAAGCGTATAAGAAAAATCGAAACTATCGAAGATTCTCTCAGGCAGGAAAAGTACTGCAGCCTCCGGTCTTATCATCTCAGCAGGATACTGTGTACAATCTTTATCCTCTCTGCCGGAAATCGTGATGATAAGACAGCATCAATTCCCACCTCATATCATCAAACCCACAATTACTAATTCATAAACAGCATATAATTACGTATAATGGTCTATCGGATTTTCGTTGAGAAAAAGCCGGGAGTAAGTCAGGAAGCTTCCGGTCTCAAAAATGAGATAACAACCCTTCTGGGCATAAAAGGAATAAAAAACATCCGCATCTTCAACCGCTATGATGCAGAAGGACTCTCAAAAGAGTTATTCGAATACGCAGTACAGACCGTATTTTCTGAACCGCAGATTGATACAGTCTTTAACGAACTCCCCATAACCGGAAATGAACGCATACTCGCCGTTGAAGCACTTCCCGGTCAGTTCGACCAGCGGGCAGCATCAGCTGCGGAATGTATCCAGCTCATTTCCCAAAAAGAACGCCCGCAGATAAAATATGCCCGCATCTATATCTTTGAAGGAAAAATTTCAGACACAGAAATTTCTGCAATCGAACACCACTTAATAAATCCGGTTGAATCCCGCAAAGCCGCACTGGAACTCCCGAAAACCCTTGATACGCCCTGCGCTGTTCCGGGAAAAGTCGAGACCATCACTGGATTTATTCACCTCGACGAAACAGGACTTGCTGCGTTCATTAAAGAACGCGGTCTGGCAATGGATTTAGGAGACATCACCTTCTGCCGCGACTACTTCGCATCGGAAGGACGAGACCCAACCATCACCGAAATAAAAATGATAGACACCTACTGGTCTGACCATTGCCGTCATACCACCTTCCTGACTGAAATCGATGCAGTAACAACCGAAAGTCCGCTTCTGCAGAAAGCCTACGATGAGTACCTAAACGTCAGAAAAGAACTGAACCGTACAAAGCCTGTTACCTTAATGGATATTGGAACGATTGCCGCAAAATATCTTAAAGCCGCAGGAAAACTGGATAAGCTCGATGAGTCCGACGAGATTAACGCCTGCACGGTTAAAATCACCATCGAACATGACGGCAAAAACGAAGACTGGCTTTTACTCTTCAAAAACGAAACCCACAACCACCCGACCGAGATTGAACCGTTCGGCGGTGCGGCGACCTGTATCGGAGGTGCAATCCGTGACCCGTTATCAGGAAGATCATACGTCTATTCTGCAATGCGTATCTCCGGCTGTGCAAACCCCTTAAAGCCGATATCTGAAACTCTGCCGGGCAAACTTCCGCAGAGAAAAATTGCATCATCAGCAGCTGCCGGATACAGTTCCTACGGAAATCAGATTGGTCTTGCAACCGGTATCGTCGATGAAATTTATCACGAAGGATACGCCGCAAAACACATGGAGTTAGGTGCAGTTATGGGGGCCGCGCCGGCTGAAAACGTAATCCGTCTGACACCGGCACCGGGCGATAAAGTCATTCTTTTAGGCGGCAGAACAGGACGCGACGGATGCGGCGGCGCTACCGGTTCGTCAAAATCCCATACCGCGACATCAATTGAGACCTGCGGCTCTGAGGTGCAGAAAGGAAACGCACCCGAAGAGCGTAAGATTCAGCGGCTGTTTAGAAATCCGGAAGCATCCCGTATGATTAAACGCTGTAACGACTTCGGCGCGGGCGGGGTTTCTATTGCTATCGGCGAACCTGCAGACGGACTTGACATCGACCTCAATGCTGTTCCGAAAAAATACGAAGGACTTGATGGAACTGAACTTGCCATCAGCGAATCGCAGGAACGCATGGCTGTTGTTATCGCACAGGAAAATGTTTCCCGGTTCATTGAACTCTCACACGCAGAAAACCTTGAAGCCGCTGTCGTTGCCTCGGTTACTGATACGAACAGAGTTATTATGCACTGGAACGGGGACACTATTGTTGATATTTCCCGTGAGTTCTTATCCTCAAACGGCGCTGCAAAACACATCACTGTTGAGATGGCAAAGCCTGAGCCGTACCTCAGATTCATAAAAGGCGGCTTTACGGAAAACTATACAAAACTTGTAACCGACTTAAACGTCTGTTCACGAAGAGGTCTTTCCGAGCGGTTTGATTCAACAATCGGCAGCGGCACAATTCTGATGCCGTTTGGAGGTAAATATCAGCAGACGCCGATTCAGGCAATGGTGCATAAAATCCCGGTCGAGACCGGCGATACCGAGGACTGTTCCTTAATGGCGTGGGGATATAACCCTTATATTGCAGAGAAAAGCCCGTACCATGCGGCGTATCTGGCGGTCGTTGAGTCCGTCTGCAAACTCGCTGCATCAGGCGCTGAGTATTCTGAAGTGTACTTATCGCTGCAGGAGTTCTTTGAAAAATTGGGACAGAACCCGAAACGCTGGGGAAAACCTGCCGCGGCGCTGCTTGGTGCATTTAAAGCCCAGATGGAGTTCGGCGTTGGCGCGATTGGCGGAAAAGACTCGATGAGCGGTTCGTTTGAACAGCTCGATGTCCCGCCGACCCTTGTTTCCTTCGCGGTAACGCATGATAAAATCAGACACATCATCTCAAACGAGCTGAAAGGCGCAGGTCACCGTCTTGTCTGGGTGAGAACGGATTACGACAGCGACCATCTGCCAAAGGCATCCTCGGTTCTGAAAAACATCGAAACGATTACCTCACTCATCCGCAAAGGAAAGATTGTATCCTGCAGTACGCCGGGATACGGAGGTATTGCCGAGGTTCTCTTCAAAGCGGCGCTTGGAAACCGTGTCGGAATCACCTTTACAAAAGGTCTTGCCATGCAGGATTTATTCGGCTACGCATACGGCTCGTTTGTGGTCGAGGTCGCAGCAGATACAGAAATTGTCGGTACAGAACTTGGTATAACAACTGATACGCCATCATTCATCTTCGGGAAAGAAACCCTGCCTCTCGCATCTCTTCAGAAGGCGTATGAAGGTGTTTTAGAGCCTATCTATCCGTGCAACATCGCGCAGGAAAAGACGGCTGTAAGAACATTATCCTACGAGGAGCGCAGCACGGCAAAACCAAAGGTACGCTTCGAACATCCGCGCGTGTTAATTCCGGTTTTCCCGGGAACTAACTGCGAGTACGACAGCGCAAAAGCGGCAGCACGCGCGGGTGCCGTTCCTGAGATTTTTGTAATCAACAATCTCACAGCAGAAGGCATCGCCGACTCTGCAAAACGGTTTGCCGAAGCGGTTTCGCGCTCACAGGCAATCTTTATTCCGGGAGGTTTCTCCGGCGGCGATGAGCCGGACGGGTCTGGAAAGTTCATTACGGCGTTTTTCAGAAACGAGTTAATCAAAGATGCCGTACACGACCTCTTAAAGAACCGCGACGGTCTGATGTGCGGCATCTGCAACGGTTTCCAGGCGCTGATTAAGTTAGGTCTTGTGCCGTACGGCGAAATCCGCGACGCTGATGAGAATGCGCCCACACTTACGTTTAATACGATTGGAAGACATCAGTCAAGAATTGTCCGCGTCCGCGCTGCATCAGTAAAGTCTCCATGGATGGCTAAGGTGAACTGCGGCGATGTGTTTTCGGTTCCGATTTCTCATGGTGAGGGAAGATTCATTGCACCTGAGTCACTCATCCGCGAACTTGCCGAAAACGGTCAGATTCTGACGCAGTACGCTGATTTGGAAGGAAATCCGACGACTGATATCCAGTTTAACCCGAACAACTCGATGTGGGCAATCGAGGGAATTACCTCTCCTGACGGCAGAGTGCTTGGTAAAATGGGTCACGCTGAGCGTATCGGAACAGGTTTGTACCGTAATGTTTCGGGAACATACGAGATGCATCTTTTCGAATCGCTTGTTGAGTACTTCAGATAACAATCAATATATTTTTATTCCCAGAAGGAGTATAGTATAAGGCACGATTCACGTGTGTGTTTTCGGGCGAGTAGATCAGTGGTAGATCGCTACATTGGCATTGTAGAGGCCGCGGATTCAATTTCCGCCTCGTCCATTGTTTTTTGATGTAACTATCAGTATTTCAGATAAGGATACTAAATAGTTACAAAGATTATTTTCCCATTTTGAAAATACTCTTTACCAATCCCTCTATCTTTATCCCCTGATACATCACATACTATACACAATTATGGTATCTCGTGCTCTAATCAGATGGTATCGGATAACCTATGCAGGCGTCATCTTCATCACCAGACCGTATGTCAGATTCAAACTGCATTATACATGGGACAAAGTACCTAAAACCCACACTCCATACCTTGCCATATCCAACCACACTACACTCTGGGATTTCCTGCTTGTAGGCGTGCCGCTTAAAAAACAGATGTACTTCGTTGCCGGAGAACATCTTTTCCGAAACAAGTTTCTGCGCCGTTTCGTCTTATGTCTTGACGGTCTTGTAATCCGCAAGAAAGGCGCACCTGCAGACGACATGATAAAAGAAATGAAGGAGGTCCTCAAAGCAGGTGGAAACATCTGGATGAGTCCGGAAGGAACACGCTCAATCAACGGAGAATCAGCCTTCATATCTCCTGCGACCGGAAAACTCGTCAAAGAATGTGCAGACCTTGGTGCAGGTCTTGTAACCTATCGTATTCACGGCGGCTACTTACGAAGACCGCGCTGGGGAAAACACCCGCGCAAAGGAAAGATGTGGGGAGAATTCGTCCACGAATACCGTGCAGATGAAATCAAAAAGATGAGCGTTGATGAAGTTAATAAAATCATCAACCGCGACATGTACGTAAATACCTTCGATGACCAGAAAAAGAACCCGACACCCTACATAGGACCTGTTCCGGCGGAAAATCTGGAAACCTCCCTCTACGTCTGCCCGAAATGCCACAAGGTTGGAAAACTCACCAGCAAAGACGACAAGTTATTCTGCGAATGCGGATACACAGTCCGCTTCAATGAATACGGCCTCTTTGAAGCAGTCGACGGCGGTGAACTTATCATCGACAACATCGCAACATGGGATCATTGGCAGCGTGACTACTTAAAAAGTAAAGTCCCGGAGTTCCTCGCCTATCCTGATGATAAGCCGGTTGAATCAGATGACCGCCAGATTTTAAACAAAATCGGCGCACTAAAAAGCGTGGACTGCATGGGCAAAGGAACATTTGCCATCTACAAAGACAGATTCGAGTTCCACTCGCCCGAGCAGACGTTTGTCTTCCCATTCAGTGAACTATCCGGATTTGCCTTCTCGCTGCAGATGAAGATTCTCTTCTCGCTCAAAGACGGAACGTACTACGAAGTTGAATCCGAGTTCCCGCGGTCTGCGTTTAAATACATGGTGCTGTACCGTTTCTTAATCGGAAAAGAGTATTACTGAAATGCTAATCGGAATTACAGGAACACCGGGATGTGGAAAAACTTCAGCGGCAGAAGAACTTCGCCGCCGGGGAATACCCGTTCTTGATTTGAAAACAACGGTCTCGCCGTTTGTTGTCGGAAATGAAGATGATGCTGATGTCATCGATACAGATGCATGGGCTGATTCGCTTGTTGAGTCCGGTATCGACGGCTTTGTTGAAGGTGCGTTTGCTCATTATCTTCCCTGTGATAAACTGATTATCTTACGCTGCCGCCCCGATGTCTTAAAAGAACGTCTTGCCCCCCGCGGTTATTCAGAATCGAAGATTTCCGAAAACGCCGAGGCGGAAGCTCTTGATGTAATCCTGATTGAAGCTGTTGATGAGTTTTCTCCCGAACAGCTGTTCGAGATTGATACCACGAACACGAATATCGAAAAAACCGCTGACATGATATGTGAATTTGCAGAAGGAAAACTTCCTGCTGCTTTCGGTTCACTTGACTGGTCAGAGTATGTGATGTCTTTATGAGTATAGAATCCCTTCGTCCTAAAATACAGTTTATATTAACCCCTGTTGCAAAGTTCTTCTCGCACCTTCCGGTAACGCCGAACGGCTGGACTGTTGTTTCTCTGTTCTGCGCATTCGGAGCAGGTGTGGCGTTTGCGTTTGGAAAGCCGCTTCTGGGTGTTATTCTTGTTATCTTAAATGCGCTTCTTGATGTGTTAGACGGCGCATTAGCCCGCTATATGAATATCGCAAATCCGATTGGCGACTATCTTGACCATGTCTTTGACCGCTACGCAGATACCGCGATTGTTGTAGGTATTCTCGTATGGGGTATCTGCGGTGCGAATGCATGGTGCTGCGTTGTTCCGTCATGGGTTATCGGTATCTTTGCCGTAACCGGTGTTCTGCTTTCTTCATACATGGGAACACAGGCACAGGCTGTCGGTATGAAACGAAACTATGGCGGTATTTTAGGGCGTGCAGACCGTCTGATTCTCTTAATCATCTTGGGTGTTGCTGAGTTCATCTATCCAAGTCCGTTTATCCTCGGTCTTTCCTTCCTTGGATGGCTGCTGGTAATCTATGGTCTTTTCGGACACATTACGGCAATTCAGCGGTTCGTTATGGGTGTTCGTGAACTTTCACGGATGAATAAGGAAAAGAAGGAATAAATTTTTTCAGCCGGAGTATTTCCGGTTTTATTTTTTTGTTACTGATGTTCACTCCTCTCTGAAGTATTGATTTTTGCTTCTGTCAGTGGATATTGTCTTTTCTCATCCTCCGGGTGAGATGACAAAATCTATGTATAGTAAATACGTTAAGTCCTGAAAACGTGTTGTTCACACACGTTTTTGGCACTTATTTTGTGGTTATCCTGCACGTTTTTCACACTTAAGGAAAAAGACGCTTAGTTTAGGGGGTTTCTATGGTCTTCTAACCGCATTTGAGTTGTCAAAAAAAGATAATCCTGTTATTTACAGGATAACACAATCTGAATTGCCGAAACATTTGTCGGACCTTCATCTGTTTCGACGGTATCTGTAGATATAGTAACTTCTTTCTTCGTTACATTTGTAAGAAACTGCCGGACGGTAATTTCTGCTGTATCAACTGCTCGTACGATGGTTTTCCCGCGGGCTTTGATAACGACTTCTTTTGCGCCGGCATTAAACTGGGTAACAACAGCCAGTACATAGTTCATTACCGGCTTTGTACCTATATAGACCAGATTATCTTCCATTTTCTGTTCGGTTTAGACGTATTTTTTCATGTGCAGAAGTTCAGCGTTCAGAACAGAAGCACCTGCCGCGCCGCGAATAGTATTATGACCCATTGCAACAAAGCGGATACCTTCTCTGACTCTTCCGACAGATACCGTCATAGCGCCTCCGCGGTTTCTGTCAAGACGCGGCTGCGGGCGGTTTTCATCCGGCAGATAGAGGACGGACTTTGCCGGCTGAGTCGGAAGTCCCGAAAACGGTGCTTCCCATGTCTTGAAAGCGTCGATAACTTCATCGGGTGCTGCCTTGATATCAATCCAGACATTTAAGGTGTGACCGTCAATTACCGGAACACGGTTGCAGGATGCTGAAACCGTAAACGGTGCGCCCGTGATTGCGCCGTTTTCAAACGTTCCGAGAATCTTGTTTGCCTCGCGCGCCATCTTTTCTTCTTCGCCGCTGATGAACGGAATTACATTATCATAGATGCCGAATGCCGGAACACCGTCGAATCCGGCGCCGGAAATTGCCTGCATTGTTGCGACCTGAATGCCTGAGAACTGGAATTTTCTAAGAGGCGCGAGAGCGGTTGCGAGCATAATTGTTGAACAGTTCGGATTCGTTACAATAAATCCGTCGCGTTTTTTGCGCTGTACATCGATTAATGCCGCATGTTCAGGGTTGACTTCTGCAATCATCAGCGGAACATCTGCATCCATTCTGTGTGAACTTGCGTTACTGAAAACACCGACGCCGGCATCAGCGATATCAGTTTCAAGTTTTCCTGCAAGTTCGGCCGGAAGTGCAGAGAATACGATATCACAGTCCTTAACTGCATCGACATTGGTAGGGGATACAATGACTTCTCCGGCTGATTCCGGGAATGGTGAGTCAAGGCGCCAGTTTACCGCGTCGGCATAGCGTTTTCCAGCCGAACGTTCGGACGCGGTAAGGGTAGTCAGCTTAAACCAGGGGTGGTTTGCAAGCAGCTGAACAAATCTTTGACCCACAGCTCCGGTGGCTCCAAGGATACCTACATTTAACATAGTGGAGAAATATTGGTTTTTCATGGTAATAAGCGATATGTATCAATGCGGGTTTTTACCGGCTCAGCTATATATCAGAAATCTCCAATCCCCATTCCTTTTTTCGATTTCTGTCAGCCCCGTTTAGAAAATATCCTATCGTCTGTCTCCAAACACGTACTATTAATGGGAGGAAAACAAATATGTAAAGAATCATGGATACAAGCAATACCAGTACGGAAAACAGCGCCAATTCAGATTCTCTATTAGGAAGCGCAGAATATCTCCGTCAGGAAAATGTCATGCTGCAGAAAGTTCTTGAAGCAGAACAGCAGGAGTTATCCTCTCTTAGAAGCGAGAACAGCCGGCTTCGGATGGATAACCTGCAGTTGAAAAAGGAAAACAGTACACTTAAGCGGATGCCCCTTTTTGTTGCATCCGTTCTTGAAAAACTTCCGGATAACGAGGTCTATCTGCGGCAGATGGGAAATAATCAGGAATATATCACGCAGACCTCACCCAACCTTTACAGTAAAATCACCACCGGCGGTAAAGTTGCTGTAAATAATACCTTATCCATTGTAAAACCGATTGGCGACACCGTCGATGCCCGTGTCAAAATCATGGAACTTGATGAAAAGCCGACCGTGACCTTTGAAGATATCGGCGGGTTAAAAGATGAAATCATTGAAGTCCGTGAAGCTGTCGAGTTCCCGCTTACGCGCCCTGAGGCGTTTGCCCGTTTCGGCGTCATCCCGCCGAAAGGCGTTCTTCTTTACGGACCGCCGGGAACCGGAAAGACGCTCATTGCAAAAGCGGATGCAAATAATGCAGGAGTCCCCTTCTTACGGCTCGCCGGAAGTGAACTGGTGCACAAATATATCGGCGAAGGCGCACAGTTAGTCCGCGATTTATTCACTCTTGCCCGCGACCTTGCACAGGAAAACAACGGTGTTGTGGTCTTCATCGATGAAATCGATGCAGTAGGCAGTATGAGAACCAATGACGGAACAACCGGCTCTGCCGAGGTTCAGCGTACTCTTATGCAGCTGTTAGCCGAGATGGACGGCTTTAACACCCGCGGAAATATCAGAATCATGGCTGCAACCAACCGTCCTGATATGCTTGATGCTGCTCTTCTGCGCCCGGGACGCTTTGACCGTCTGGTACAGATTCCACCCCCGGATTCGGAGGCTCGTAAGCAGATTTTTGAAATTCACACCAAAAAGATGCGCGAAGCAAAAGCCGTTTCTAAGGTTAACTTTGATGAACTTGTTGCAATTACTGAAGGATTCAACGGATCTCAGATTGAGGCAGTCTGCCGCGAGGCAGGTATGATTGCTATCCGGCATAATCAGAAAAAGATTACTGAATCTGAGTTCCTTGAAGCGGTCCGCAAAATCAAAAACGAAGAGGCAAACGGTGTTGCC
>DALTWR010000225.1 GCA_029986975.1 Methanocorpusculum sp. | reverse complement strand
GGAAGATTCATGCGTCTCCTCTGATTCCTGCCTTTCTCATGCGCTCGATTGCCTCATTGATTCTGTCAACCGGACGGGTGATAGCAAATCTGACAAAGCCTTCGCCGGATACGCCGAAACCATTTCCGGGGGTCACAACAATTCCGGCGTTTAGCATCTTTTCAGTGAATGCTTCAGAGTCTTTGACTTTGAGCCAGAGATAGAAGGTTGCTTTCGGAGATGCAACCGTAAATCCGAGAGAGCGCAGACCTGCTGCTAATGCGTCGCGGCGTTCCTGATAGATTCTGCAGGCATCTTTTACACAGTCCTGCGGACCTGAAAGTGCAGCGACAGCAGCCTTCTGTACGGCATTGAAGACGCCGGAGTCGATGTTTGTCTTTACTCTTCCAAATGCTTCAATGAGGTCTTTGTTTCCGCATGCCATACCAACACGCCAGCCGGTCATGTTGTATGTCTTGGATAAAGAGTGGGTTTCAATACCCACCTCCATTGCGCCGTCTGCTTCGAGGAATGACGGTGCTTTGTAGCCGTCATAGGAGATTTCAGAGTATGCATTGTCGTGGACTACAACGAGGTCGTGTTCTCGTGCGAACTCGACGGTCTCATTGAAGAAAGACATCGGGGCAACAGCGCCTGTCGGATTGTTCGGGTATCCGATGAAGATGAGTTTTGCATTTTTCAAGACATCTTTCGGGATTGCATCATAATCCGGAAGGAAGTTATTTTCCTCTAAGAGCGGCATCAGATGGGTTTTTCCTTCAGCAAAGAGTGTTGATGTTTTATAAACCGGATATCCCGGGTCTGATGCAAGGACGTATTCTCCCGGATTTACAAATGCTTCGGGGATGTGTGCAATACCTTCTTTGGAACCTATTAATGCGATGACTTCTTTCTCGGGGTCGAGGGTGACGTTGAATCGAGTCTTATACCAGTCGGCGACTGCTTTGCGGTACTCTTTGAGTCCTAAGTAGTCGGGGTAGTGGTGGTTTTCAGGATTGCGTGCAGCCTCGCATAATGCATCAACGATATGCGCAGGGGTTGCAAGGTCAGGGTCTCCAACACCGAGGTCGATTAAATCAACGCCTTTGGCACGCAGTTCTGCTTTTATTTTGTCAATGCGTGCGAATAAGTACGGCGGGAGATTGTTTAAACGCTCTGCTGGTTTCATAATTGTGTAATATATATGTCGTTATCAGATTAATGGATACTTGTTGGAGTGACTAAAATGACTAATCTGTAAGCCGGATGGTATAAACTTCTTCGTTCACGAAGAAGACAGCATTGTCAAAAAACGCCTGTCTTTTCGATGGCATTTACTCATTGAGAACAAAAAGCCTGTACTCAGAAAAAAGATGGTGGATTATTACGATTATGAACTGTTTTCTTCCGTCTTCACATCATCAGCTGCTTCCGCCGGAAGAGACTCATCTTCGTCATCATCTCTTACCACAGCAACACCGGTAACCTTGTCTCCGGAATCAACACGGATAACACGGACACCCTGCGCTGCACGTCCCTGTATAGAGATATCTGCCGCATGCGTCCGCATCACAATACCGCCTGCAGTGGTGATAACTAAATCATCCTTATCAGATACTGCCACAGCAGCTACAACCTGTCCGCGCTCGAAGTTAGCCGTAATCGAACGGACACCCTGCGGGCCTCTGCCGTGACCCATAAACTCATCGAAGTCAGTACGCTTACCGTATCCCTTGTCAGTTAAGAGGAAGAGATACTTCGCTTCAGCGTCAACAAGTGTTAAACCGCAGACCGTATCGCCGTCTTCATCATACTTCATTCTGATACCGATAACTCCCTGCGAGCCGCGGCCGGTTGCACGAACCTCTTCTTCATTGAAGCGAAGAGTCTGACCAAACTTTGTGGTTAAAACAACTTCTGCCTTGCCGTCAGTTTCAACAACATCGACTAACTCATCACCTTCAAGAAGCGTCATACCGATAATTCCTCCTGCGCGCGGGCGGGAGAATAAGTCCTGCGCGAACTTACCGATTCTGCCCTGCTTAGTTGCGTAGAGGAAGAACTTTCCTGAATCAAAGTTCCGTAACGGGATAACCGCAGATACATC
>DALTWR010000224.1 GCA_029986975.1 Methanocorpusculum sp. | reverse complement strand
CCTTACTTCCTCGCCCCTAAGATCTTTTCAAGCTTCACACACGCGGCGCAAATCCTGTTTCCTGTTGGTTCTCCGCAGATTTCACATGGATGAAGCTTTGTCTCCGGTTTATCTGAAGGAGGAAGCATAGCCATAAGTTTTTCCTGCCCTTCTGCAATCTTCAAAAGCGTACCGGGCGTTTCATGTTCAACCGTTCCAAGCCATGTTCTTACATCTTTTCGCAAAGCATACTTAGTGTACGGACATTCAGGAAGACCTGCAAGAATACCCTGCGCCAGACCGTAGGCAACAACCGAACGCTCGGTCGCACGGCAAAGCGGCTTAATCCTCGGAATAAAAAACGCAGATGAGTTCGTATTAAACTGTCCTGTAATACGGGTAAAGTCCCCGCGAAGATAATTCATCACCACAGACTGCGACTCATCATCAAGACAGTGCCCTGTTGCGATTTTATCTGCGGACATCTCGCGGGCAGCCGTGTTTAAAGCTCTTCGGCGCAGCGTTCCGCACACCGAACACGCCCCTGATGCGTCATCTTTGAGCAGTTCATCAAGCGTTTTTCCGCAAAGGTCGGTAAAAGAAATTATCCGGTGCTCAACACCGAGGCGTTTTACCGTCCGCTTCGCTTCGGCAATAGTATCATCGCGGTATCCTCCGATACCTTCATCTACCGTGACCGCAATGAGTTCTGCATTGAGATTTAGTTTCGCAAGAACAGATAACAGAACCGTACTGTCTTTTCCCCCGGAAAAACCCACACAAATTCTCTCACCTGCAGCTATCATCTGATACTTTTGAAGAGTTTTTTCAATTCCTGCTTCAAACCATGCGGAAAAATGTTCACGGCAAAGCGGTCCTTCTTCAGTTTTAAAGACCGCACGATTTCCGCACAGAACACACTGAGCCATTCTTATCCTCCGTGAACGATTGAAACAAGTTTCAACTCTGCGCCGTCTTCGACTGCGTCATCAGCGAGCAGCAGTTCATCATTTTGCAGAACAAGAATCTCATAGGGATTGAGTTCAAGACGCCGTAAGATGTCTTCGACCGTTCCGGCTTTTGCGGTTTGTTTTGTTCCATCAGGCAGTTCTATTGTTATCATGGTATTCCTTCTGTTTTACGTTTTCATCTTTTGCTTCGCGGCGGAGAATAATAAGTGTTGCAATAAATCCGGTTAGGAGGTTGAAGTAGTAGATAATAAGTCTCCAAAGGAGGACAAGAATACCTACCATACTCTTTGGTACAATGAGTGAGAAAAATCCGCCCATGGAAATTTCTGCAACGCCGGCGCCCCCGGGAGTTATTGGAATCATCAGGATGACGGTGATTAAAATCATGAAGATAAACGTCAGAACAAAGTTCGGTTCAAGACCTAACCCCATCATCAGGACAGAGACCAGCAGAAATTCATTTACCCAGAACAGAGCCGAGAAGAAAAGCCCTAAGAAAAATCCGGTCTTCGAGCGTCCTAAGAAGTGATTCAGTGCAGCATAGAATCTGTCAACCTGTTCTGATAATGAAGAGAGGATTTCGGTGCGTTTCTCTGCGGACTTCTTTTTAAGGAAGAATCCCGCGCCGCCGAGAATTACTTTTCGCCCGAACGAGGGTATCTTTGCCATGAAAATAAAGAGTACGACAACGGCGAGAAACACAGCAACTGCGATGTAGGATAAGGAAAGATAGATTTGCGGAACATCGATGCTCGAGAAAAAAATATTGAGCATGACAGCCCCTGCCAGTGCCCCGACGGCGAGTACTATGGCATCAAATACCCGCTCCATTAAGACAATCGCCGTTGCATCTGCGACCGGGACGTTTGCTTTGGTGAGTTCATAGATTCTGACCGGCTCTCCTCCAACCTGTGACGGGGTTACTGATGCTACAAACTGATTTGAGCAGACAAGGTTTACGGTGTGCAGGAATGGTACTTTGTAGCCTAATGACCAGCTCATTATCTGTATTCTGTTCGCCCAGAAACAGATGGATATGATATGCATCAGAATTGCTAACAGGATGAACCAGATGTTGCAGTTTTTAAGTTCTGTTAGAGTATTGACATCGACGGTGAAGAACAGAACCGCAAAAAGAACCGTTACACTGATAGCGATTGAG
>DALTWR010000223.1 GCA_029986975.1 Methanocorpusculum sp. | reverse complement strand
CTTAAACAGCGACTCACTCTCCCCCGGATACTTCAACTCGGAGTGACCTGCACCATAGAAATCATCCGCCATCAGCTTATTAATGTGGTCATTATACTTTGTTCCTGTGCGGAAGAGTGCAACAGCCGGGAACTCAAGACCTTTTGAGACATGGTATGTCATAATCTGTACGCGGTTTTCTTTCGAGGTCTCGCCCTCTGATGAATATTCATTGTCAATCTTGTTTTCAACACAGGTGTCGATGATTCTCAAAAACTCATAGACGGACACCCCGCGTTCTGCGGAGATGTGGTCGGAAACTGCGAGGAACTGACGCAGGTTGCTGATACGGTCTGTTCCGTTTGGAAGAGCTGCATAGACTGAGATGATGCCTGTTGTTTCAAAGATGAGCCGGATTAGATGCGGCAGGGTATCTGATACCGCAGCACGGGCGAAAAGTTCCAGAGCGGACAGCGCAGATGTCAGATGCTTCTTTGCATCAGCAGCAAACCTGAGGAAAGCATCTGTATCTTCTCCTTCATTTACCTGCTTCGTTTTTCTTCCTGCAGCAAACGACTCCAAGCGCCGCCAGAGATTTTGCGGATACTTGTTTTCATCGTATGCGGCAAAGGCGAGTTCTGCATCAGTGATGCCAAAGTACGGAGACTTCAGTGCGGCATAGAGGGCAGTATCTTCTTCATGGCAGACAGCGGCACGAATGACTGAAATGAGGTCACGTATCTCATCACTTGTGTACATCTTGTCCCCGCTGCAGTCATGATACGGAATGCCGAAAGCGTCAAATGCTTTTTTCACCTTGCCGCCGTCAGTATTCTTGCGAACCAGAACGGCAAAGTCACGATACTCTGCGGGATGCCAGCCGCTTTCGTCTTCGACTAAGAGGTCTTTTTCGGCAACTTTTTTGCCAATCCAGCGGGAGAGAAGTGCTGCTTCTTTAGGCGCAGTACTCTTATTTCCATCCCCCTTCTCTTTATGAGCACGAAGAATGGTAAGTGTTCCGGCGTCTTCCGGACAACAGTTCCGGTGTGCTTTTACCGGCTCGTAAGGGATGTGTTCTTCGTTTCCTTCGGGATAGAGACGGGTAAAGAGAATGTTTACGGCATCAATTAACCGCTGTACGGTACGGAAGTTTGTATCAAGGGTTACTTTTCCTTCGTCCGGGAATTTTCTGAAGAGTTTGTTCTGCACAGACTCAGGGTCCGCCCCTCTGAACCGGTAGATGGACTGTTTCATGTCACCCACGATGAAGAGGTTGTCTTCATTGCTTCCTGCAAGGTTGTTGATGATTTCAGTAAGGGATGAATCGTTATCCTGTACTTCATCGACTAAGACATACTCGTATCTTTTTGCAAGTACGGCACAGATTTTTTCATCCTTAAGAAGAGCCTTTGCGGAGCTGATGAGGTCATCGAAGTTCAGATAGCCGGCTGCGGCTTTCTTTGCTTCAACTTTTTCTGCAACAGCGGCGGTGATTTTGTATAATGCCTGCATCACAGAAAGCATCAGCTGCGTATGCGGGTCGTCATACTCATAATGCTGAAGAGAGGATTCAAGGGATTTAAGGTATCTTCCTTTTTTGCTGCTCTGATTGCTACATCTGCTGTTATACAAATCCACCAACTTTTCAGAAACAACATTTCCGCTCTTATTAGAAATACCCCTTGCGCAAAATGCTGACAGAGTATCTATATTTAGTTCCGTCTCTTCCTTTAGTTGATGGAATAAGTCAAATGCATCTTTATTAATACCCTTAGGTCCGCCTCCCTGTTTGCTTACCTTAATGAATTCCTGGATAACAGGGTCGGTCAGTATTTCGGCTTTCACCATCTCAGGAATAGCTGCTTTTTCCTTTTCCCACTCTGCATGGATTTTTTTCCTTCCGGTTTCTGTTTCCAGCTTTTTAAACCACGTTGGGCATACCTGCAGTTTTCCAAGAAGACCGAAGATGAGTTTCGGCACTTCGTTTGCAGAAAAGGCAGAATAGAGACATACTGCATACTCCCGTAAATCATCACCGGGGTGTTCAAGAGTGTCTTCTATAGTGTTTGCCACCAGTTCCCGCTCGGCAAGACTGTCCATAACCGCATATCCTAAAGGTGTTCATGACTCAATCGGAAACTCCTTTAAGACCAAGGAT
>DALTWR010000222.1 GCA_029986975.1 Methanocorpusculum sp. | reverse complement strand
GAGTGCACAGAGCAAAAATTCCGATGATAATTCCCATTACCGATAACAGAGTCCGCACTTTGCTCCGTTTCAGATTGCGCATCGAAACGGTTGTGAGAACCGGTAATAGTAATTTTTTCTTTCGCTGCATCTTAGAACATTACACTGATTTTTTAACAGGACACTCAATGAGTGGTAAGACTTTTTACCTCATTATATTACCATCTCAGACAGATATTCTTTGGTGGTAAATTCCCTGATGATTTTATCATAGCGTGAAAGCATCTCATCGAGGAATGACTCGCTGTATCTTCCGCCGTCGCCCATAACGGAAAATGCCAAATCCCCGCTCAGACTTGTCACTATATACCAGTGTATTTGTACACACCCGTTATAATCACTTCCGGCTTGTTCATACTTTGGAGGAATGAGGACATCCATTACCATATCGCGGACATCAAACACCTGCATAATATCAGGCAATATCATTTGTGAGTTGGTAAGTTTATTTACGACCTCCATATTATTTGATTCATTGATAAACCATATCTTTGTAGTGCTTCCCTCATTTGCTTCAATATCTGCATGTGAATTGACACAATGAGAGATACTCTCATGCAGATGGTATTCCATGTCTGAAATCACATTCTCAATTTTTTTATCCCCGGTAAAACTACAGCGGACCGGAGCGGGTGCTGCATAAAGCGAGAGAGAGTTTGCATATCTTGAGTCTGTTCTGCCGCTGTGGATTGTATGAAACAGCACATCATTTGTACCGACATAGGTGTTTAAGAGATACGCAAATGCAGCATGATACAAGGCATTTGCAGAACATCTATGCTCAGCACAGTAGGCATTAATCTCAGAAAGAGATAGAGTGGACGGCAGTTCTCTTCGAATCATCTTTGGATTAAACGCATCAGTGCTGCAGGGAATAATGGTCGGAATACAATCTCTTAACAGATTCGCATAATACTTCTTTGCAGGCTGTAATGATTCACTTTTCATCTTAATCTCATCGATGAGTCCTGCCTCAAATCCGGTACAGCTCTCTTTTTCAAGTTCCTTTCCAAGATATGCGGAACAGATATCTTTGAATATATAGAAGAGACTGACACCGTCAGTGATTGTATGGTGCATATCAAGATAGAAGTATGTGCCAGATGGTGTTTCATATATCTCTGCACGGTAAAGCGGCGAGTTTACCAGTTCATGAGGACGAAGTAAGTCCTCGCGTTTAGGCAGGGACTCACATTTGATACGGAGAACTGAAGGTTTCAGGGAATCATTTCTAACGGCACGAACCTCACCTTCATCGTTTATCCTGAAGGTAGTTTTCAGATACGGGTGTGCATTGATTACGGTTTCAACTGCTTTTACAAACCTGTCTCTATCAACGGTGTCCCAAAGTTTTAATTGAACGACGATAAGGCTTGGATAATACCTTGGATAATATTTGCACCATGAATAGATAATCTTCTGGAGTTTAGACAGCGGATAATCTTCCTGAATGGGAAATGTTTCTTCCTGTTTTGCAGATGCAATATATTCTGATAACTTCTCAGCGGTATTATACTGATTTACCGTATCCATCTGTAGTGTGATATGGTAGTTCCGTTCAAGTTCTGCGATGAGTTTTATCATTCCAAGAGAATCAATTCCGGCATCATAGAATTTTGTAGTAATACCAATCCCTCTATGCCCGACGAGTTTTGCAACGATGTCTGAGATTCCTTTTTGAAGTTCGTTCAGCGATGAGGGTATCTCTTTTCCGCCCTCTGTAAACTCTTCAGTAAACTTTGGCGGAACAAGAACTGTTCTGTCTGTTTTGCCGTTCTGATTCTTTGGAATTGCATCAAGACGCACCAGATACCGGGGAATCATATATGACGGAAGTTTTTCTGCGAGAGAGATACGTATGTCATCAGAGGATTTTTCAACATCTGAAACATAATAGCCTACAAGATAGTTTCGCGATTCTGCATCAGTAAATGCTTTTACTGCCGCTTCTCTGATGTACTCTACAGATTGAAGAACCCGTTCAACTTCGAGTGCTTCCACCCGCTGACCGTTAATTTTAACCATCCAGTCTTTACGGGTTACGTAGTTTACGTCTCCGTTATCATCAATGAATCCGATATCTCCGGTGTGTACAAGGGTTTTTCC
>DALTWR010000221.1 GCA_029986975.1 Methanocorpusculum sp. | reverse complement strand
TTCAGATGCGGATTTAGCCGCGTATCCGCTTCAGCAGAAACGCGACTTTGCCATAGCGTCATTATTCGGGATTACCCTCCGGCAGCCGTTTATGGACAAACGGGTTATTTCCGCTGCTTCATCTCTTACCGCTGATGAACTCATATCAGGCGACTTACGCAAAATTGCCCTGCGCCGCGCTGCAGAAACATGGCTGCCTGAAGATCTGGCGTGGAAACCGAAGAAAGCGATGCAGTATGGAAGCGGCGTTTCAAAGATGATAGCACGGCTTGCAAAAAAGGAAAATACCAATCCGCAGAAATATATAGAGCAGTTTGTTGAGGAATAAAAATGTATGAATTAATTGAGGCCGGAAAAAACTCCTGGTATATCGAGTGCCCTTCCAAGATAGGCGTCTGCCGGACACCTTCGGGAATATACACCATAGACAGCGGAAATGACAAAGACGCAGGAAGAAAAGTCCGCCAGATTTTCGACCGCGAAGGCTGGACACTTGCGGGCATCTTAAACACGCATTCACACGCAGACCACGCGGGCGGAAATAAGTATCTGCAGAACAATTACAAATGCGACATCTTTGCAGATGCAGCCGAAGCCGCGTTTATCGAGCATCCGATATTAGAGCCCGCATATCTGTTCGGCGGATTTCCGCCGTCTGATTTACGCCACAAATTCCTGATGGCTCAGGAGTCATCAGCAAAACCGCTTACTGACGCGGCGTTTCCGAAAGATATTACTCCTGTCCCGCTTCCGGGTCATTACTTCGGACAGACCGGCTACAAGACAGCTGACGGCGTGTTTTTCATCGCAGATTCGCTCTGCAGCAGAGAAACGCTTGATAAATATACGATTACCGTTCTCTACGACATAAAGGCTGAACTTGCAACGCTTGACAGACTTGAATCAGCTGAGGCTAAACTCTTTGTTCCGGCTCACGCACCGGCATCAGAGGATATTTCTGAACTTGTCCGGTACAACCGTCAGAAGATTTTCGAGGTGAAAGAACACATTCTTGACATCTGCAGCGAGTTGCACACGTTTGAAGAGGTTCTGCAGACGATTTTTACCGACTACGGTCTTACGATGAACTTCGAGCAGTATGTTCTTGTGGGCAGTACGGTTAAGTCCTATCTTGCGTGGCTGAAGGAGGAAAAGCTGCTTGATGCTGTGTTTGAGAATAACAGACTATTATGGAAGGCTGTTTTATGAGCGATGTAATGACGTTTGTCATAGGTCTTGTTGTCTGTATCGCTGTTGCGGTTATTCTTACAATTATTCAGCTCAGACTCAGGAGAAAAGCTGAGGAGAAGAAGGCTTCTGCAAATCAGGGTGCTGAAAAAAGACCGGCGTTTGTGGTCGGAAGAATTTATCAGATGGAAGACGGCTCTCTTGCAAAGTATATCGGAGATAACAAGTTTGTCAAGGTGAAAGAGAAGTAAGGAGAATCGTATCTGCTCTCAATCCCGGTTTGAATTTTCAGACCATGCTCTAAATGCCTGTTTACTCTTTAGATTTAGAGCGGTGAAAATACATGGGATAAGAATCCGCGCAAAAAATAGGGGGGTGAATAGTTTTTCGAAAATTCACTACCCGATTAGAACATAAGCCGGATATCAGTTCTAATCTGAGCAACAACTTTTCCGCCGACAAAAACCCTTATAATACCGCCGGATTCAGATACAACAACACCGACAGCCGGCGCTACTTTAGTAATCGCAGCCGCTGCGAGATGACGTCCGCCAAGACCGCTTTGCAGCTCGACATCGCGTCCGTCCGCGTCAAGATAACGGCCTGCAGCCTCGATAATTCCTGTAGTTCCTATCAGAAATGCACCGTCAAGCTGTGCGAACTCTTTGACGCTTTCCCAGTTTTCGCGAACAAGAATATCGCGTACTTCAGCCGGATGACCTTCATACGGGTTTAACACACCCTGATGAGACCAGCGTTTGAGTTCTGCGATGTCGCCAATAATAAAGGCCGTTCCGACAGCACGTCCTTCGCGTCCGTCGTGAGCGATTTCAAGCGCGAGAGAGAGAACCGAATAGACAACATCCGGATTTACGATGTCGGAAAATGATTCCGCGGTGAACTCATCAGTTGTTGAATCAATATCATAGATGAGGATAGCATACGGAAACACTGCAACAA
>DALTWR010000220.1 GCA_029986975.1 Methanocorpusculum sp. | reverse complement strand
GGTATTATTGAATTTGTTATCGTAGCAATCTCTGTCTATCTGGCGTTTGTCGTGTTCTCGCAGAAGAAACTTCCAAAGTTCTGAAAAGGACTTACAAACAATCTCCCATTTTTTTTGCTCACGAATCAGGTAATAAAGGTATGAGCAAGTCTAACTATTCAGTACCTTGTCCGGTGCTGCTCATCTTCGATTCGCAGAACCTCGTTCATTAAAAACAAGGCGGCAGCACCTGTCAAAACTAATATTGTCTAATACGTACAAATAATAACACATCACTAAATCAGGCATACAGATAATGACACCCACACAACGCGAACTCAAAATTGCAAAAGATTTACTGTCGATTAAAGCGGTCTTTTTCAGACCTGACGAACCATTCATCTGGGCAAGCGGCATCAAAAGCCCGGTGTACTGTGACAACCGCTTAACATTAACCGCACCTGAAGTACGCCTCGACATCGAAGAAGGACTTGCAGAGATAGTAAAAACCGAATACCCGGATGCCGAAGTTCTGATGGGAACATCAACAGCAGGTATCGCCCACGCGGCAATTACCGGACATCTTCTGAATATGCCCATGGGCTATGTCCGCTCCGGTGCAAAAGACCACGGACGGCAGAACCAGATTGAAGGAAAGCTTGGAAGCGGACAAAAAGTCGTCGTCATCGAAGACCTCATATCAACCGGCGGCAGCGTTCTTGAAGTCGTTGATGTCTTAAGAAAAGCAGGCGCTGATGTGCTCGGCGTTGCAAGTATCTTTACCTATGGAATGGCTGACGGCAAAAAGCGTCTTGCAGATGCGAATGTCAAAAACGTCTCACTTACCAACTTCGATGTAATAGCTAAAGCCGCCGCTGAAGAAGGATACATCAAACCCGAAGACATCAAACGTCTGATAGCATTTAGAAACAACCCTTCAGACGAAAGCTGGATAGGGGCATGAGATGAAAAGCATCATTGACATTCCTGACCTTTCAGTAAAAGAGATTGATGAGTTAATCGCCGTTGCCGCTGATATTGTTGACCATCCGCAGAAGTATGCAAAAGCCTGTGAGGGTAAAAAACTTGCAACGCTTTTCTACGAGCCGTCAACCCGTACCCGTCTTTCCTTCACGGCTGCAATGATGGAACTCGGCGGAAACGTACTGGGTTTTTCAGAGCCGGGAAGTTCTTCAGCGGTTAAAGGTGAAAGTATCGCTGATACCGCCCGCGTTGTCGCCTGTTACGCTGATATTATCGCGATGCGTTCCCCAAAAGAGGGGGCAGCGTTTATCGCGGCAGAAAATGCAGGAATTCCTGTCATCAACACGGGTGACGGAGGGCATGCCCACCCGACTCAGACGCTTGGCGACCTGTTTACGATTTACCGCGAAAAAGGTCACTTCGATAATCTGACCGTCGGATTCTGCGGCGATTTAAAGTACGGAAGAACGGTACACTCACTCATTGAAGCCATGTCGCGGTATGCAGGCGTCAGGTTTGTTCTCATCTCGCCTGACGAGCTGAAGCTTCCGACCTTCGTCCGCTACGAGACGCTGGCACGGCATAATGTCGCGTACAAGGAGACGAAGTCCCTTGACGAAGCGATGCCTGAGTTGGATATTCTCTATATGACAAGAATCCAGAAGGAACGCTTCGCAGATGTCAATCAGTATGACAGATTAAAAGACAGCTATATCTTAACGGAAGAGAAGCTGAAAAATGCGAAAGCTGATTTGTGTATTATGCACCCTCTTCCAAGGGTAAATGAAATCAGCGTCAAAGTGGATAAAGACCCGCGTGCGTGTTATTTTAAACAGGTCAAAAACGGCAAATACATGCGTATGGCACTTATCTTAAAGCTCCTCGACGAAGCAGAAAAGAATCCGGAACCGGAGAATCTTCTCGCCGGACGCAAGGTCTTAATCAATGAGATTCACTGTGATAATCCGCACTGTGTAACAGCAACCGAGCAGGAGCTTGATGATATTTTCCGCGTCGTCGATGAAAAGGCGGGTATCTGCCGCTGTATCTACTGCGAAAGAAAGGTCAGAGCGGATGCTGAGATGATGAAGCGGGCAAGACAGGGATAATTATTATATCGTAACTATTCATCCCCCTCTCTGAAAAGAAGGTTTTTGCTTTTGTCGGTGGGCATTTCCAAAGAAAC
>DALTWR010000219.1 GCA_029986975.1 Methanocorpusculum sp. | reverse complement strand
TAGCGAGAGTTCTGCCGGATTTTCCTGATGTTCAGCATCAGAGATACGGGCAGTTTCCCTGAAAATCAGTCCGTCGCGGGAAACAGAAATTGCCGCCCCGCCTGCTTTTCGGTGGTGATACTCACAAAAACCTGCACAGCCGCTTGACATGCACTCATGAAAAATCTCAACACAGCCGTTATACGCTGTGGTGAAAATACGTCTGCAGGTCGTTTGCGGCAGCGCACTTCGAGCCGCATACCGTGCGGGGCTTCGTCCGTGAGGTTCTTCCTTGATAAAAATACATCCTTCTTTTAAGAGGCGGTTAATCCAGTCCTGCGCCGTTGAACGCGGGAGTTTTTCCTCTTCTGCGATATCAGATGTCGTAAAGTACCCTGTATCAAAGGTTTTCTTCCGCATCGTCTGCAGAAAAAGCGTTCTGCGGCGGAGAACTCCGCTTGCAGAATCTGTGTTTTTATCTCCCGGCTCTTTTGTACGCATGAATCAGAGATTATATTTTTTCATGATAAAGACAAGGTCTGAAAGAACTGCGGATGCAGTTTCTGTTGAACCCGCACCGGCACCGATAAATGTAATGTCTCCTGCATACTCGGTTTCAACGGTGATTGCATTCAGTGTTTCAGATAAGACTAACGGGTCGTCTTCGGGTAAAAGACGCGGAGAGACTTCGAGGTCTTTCTTGTCAGGGTAAAGGGATGCAATAAGGCGGATGGTGTGTCCTGTCGTGTGCGCCATCTTAATTGCCTCTGGGGTAATTCTGTCAATACCTGTGCGCTGAACATCTTTCAGCTTTACATCCATGCCGAGAACCGTGTTTGCTAAAATGACGAGCTTGATTGCCGCATCAGTTCCATTGACATCATAGGTCGGGTCTGCTTCAGCGTATCCTAAGTCACGTGCTTCGGATAAAGCCTGCTGATACGTAAGCCCTTCTTCTTCCATGCGTGATAAGATGTAGTTGCAGGTACCGTTTAAGACACCGAAGAGTGCCTTGATTTTGTTTCCTGCAAGACCGTTTTTGATGCCTGTGATAATTGGAACTGCACCGGCGACCGTTCCTTCAAAACGGATATCTGCGTTGTTTTCCTTTGCGAGCGCTTTTAGGTCGCGGTAAGCTAAAGAGATTGGTCCCTTGTTTGAGGTTACGACATGTTTTCCGCGGGATAGTGCAATCTTGATGGTAGATAAGGCAGGCTCTCCTGTTTCAGCGTTTGTCGGGGTGACTTCGACTAAGACATCGTAATCGACTTCTGCTGCAATCCGGAAAGCAGTCCAGTCGGTTGTTCCGCAGCGTCCGGTCTTTTTCTTTGCTGCCATGATTGCGTCGAAGTCGATGCCGTCGTTATTTACCACGCCGCTTTTTGAGTCGGCGGCAGCAATTATTCTGAAACGCTTGTCTCCTTTGAGAACTTCACCAATACCGCGTCCGACAGAGCCGATACCAATCAATGCAATCTTCATCATAAGCGCCCTCCGATTTCGTCAATGATCATCAGATGTTTCTCCTCGGCAATCTTTTCGAGTTTTGCAATCGCATGGTCCATCTCTGCTTCATTCACTGCTTTGATAGTGAGTTTTGCAGTTGACGGCTCTTCGAGTTTCGGCATGATGATGTGCAGTTCGGTAACCTCTGTCACATCTTTTATATCAATGCGGTTTACGGTATCTGTGAGGTCAGTGTGTAAGATGTGTCCTATGAGGATGAAGGTTTTCATGCACATCAGACGCTCAATACCAATACGGGTAACGTCAATGTTCTGCGATTTTAATGAGTCGAGAAGTTTTGGAAGCGCAGTTTCCTGAAGGGAGATTACAATATCTACGATTAAATCTGCCCCCGGGTTTTCCTCATCTCTCTGGTGGGAGATGGTGATGATGTTTGCTCCGCTTTCTGAAATCGGTTTGATGGCTGTTAAAAGCTGTCCGGGTTTATCCTGAAGCTCAAGTTTTAAGGTGGTACGAATATATTTCTGCATAAATACTATCCCGTCCGGGATTAATTGTGTGTATATATTTGGCGTGTTAGTATAATTAGTTATATGAATATCTCCCGGTAAAAGCGGATAGAACGTATTCACAAAACTGATTTTAGAAAACAAAGAAAAGAAGTGCTGATGTCGGAATTCGAATCCGAGTCGCCGGCGTGAAAGGCCGGC
>DALTWR010000218.1 GCA_029986975.1 Methanocorpusculum sp. | reverse complement strand
TAATATCAGTATCATAGTCTAAATCAAATCCGGAGATATACAGATACGGCGGTGCAGGATGCTTCGTATTTACAATTGTTCCGGCTTTAATGATGTCAACAACCCAGGTATCTCCTGCAAGAGGGCTGTTAAACGAAACCTTACTTGCAGTATCCACAGTTCCCTGCGGAAGCTTAATCTCAACAGTAGCAGTTACTTTTTCACCCGGAACAAGAGAACCCGACGGATTAATTACCGCCTGCTTAGAAACGGTAAATGCAGAAACTGCACCGCAGCAGACCGCAGTCAGCAGAAACACCGCAAAAAGAATTGTTAGAATCTTTTTTACATTCATCTCCAATCCTCACTCAAATAACGGGTCCACATCGCTGTCATCAAACATCGACGGAGCTGCTGCACGCTCACGCGAACGGGAAACCTCTTCCTTTGCCTCCTTTGCAAGCTCAATTAACTCACGGATACGCGGGGCATTCGCAATAGATGCGAGAAGAACAACTGCTGCAACATAACCGCTGTCAACAGGATAATCTCCTCCTCTGACCTCAACACCGGCAATATTTTCCTCAACCCAGTTCTTCGACTTCTCAACACCTTTACGGTCAAGCTCTCCCGGCGGACCTGCAACGAGCACAAGTGCCCGTTCTGCAGTAGAATAATCGCACGGAAGCGTAAGACGTCCAAGCATTGCACGGCGGACAAGACCAATAATCTTTGCAGACTTATCATCGCCCGTGATATCCACATGCGGCTCGGAAGACTTATCCTTCTTCTTAAGACCGCTGAAAAGACCGCCGGACTTCTGGGAGAAACTTGCCTTCGGGATAGCTTCACTGATTGCATAACCCACAGAAGAAATACCTCCGCCGCGCAGAGTATTGATGATTTCACTCGAATCGACAACCATCTCACCAACGCCGTACTTTCCGACCTCTCCCGCGCGGAAAAGAACACCGAATCTTCTGACAATCTCCTCATTTAAGCGCTCATAAGCACTCTTCACGCTTTCGCCGTCATTCTTCCACGCACTGTTATCGAAGACAATAACGTTGTCTGCTTCATTTACCAGAGTGGATAAACTTCTTGCAGCGTTAAGAGAGTACAGACGTCCCTCTTCCGGCGCCGGAATAATACCGAGAGCATAAACCGGTTCGCGGTAAATCTGCTTTAAGTGACGGCATAACACCGGAGAACCTCCGGAACCAGTACCGCCGCCGAGACCTGCACAGACAACAAAAGCATCCACATCGTGAGTGCCTCTGCGGTCAATAGCACTAATAATAGTATCAATCTCGTCAGCAGCAACTTTAGCGCCGGTAACGTTGTCAGTTCCGACACCATGGCCCTTGACTCTCGTCTGACCAATTAAGAGGCGGTCTTCCATCGGGATATTTTTTATCCCCATCAGGTCGGTACGGGCAGTGTTGATTACAATACCCCGGAAACTGTTTGCACCTGTCTTTCTGTCCTGAGCCAGAAACATGTCAACCAGTTTTCCGCCGGCCTGTCCGAAGCCTATAAAGAATACTCGCATAGTCTTTGTGACACCTTTTTTTAATTGTGTTAATTATTTGTACGTCATCAGATATATATGACTGCATTACTATGGGACATCATTTGCCAAAAACTTTCTTATCCAAAGGGGAAGAAGCATGAAGATGTATATATACAATGAAGAAAGCATTCCCTAAAGCGAAGCCTGCAGGACTCGCCGCGGCGTACAGACAATGCAGACAACTCAAAACAAAATACACTAAGCGCGGCGGCTTTGCTCCTAAGCTCTTAATCTGCCCCTAAACATAATACAGTTGCTCCTAAATTCGTTTTTCTTAATTAAAACCTGCTCCTAAACTATAACATTCTGCTCCTAAACTCACATCAAAAACAGAGTTTAGGAGCAAAATCCTCCCCTATCACCATACATTTATATGAACCCGACCAATATTACCTCATCAAATGTCTGTTTATCACAGCATCAGAGCGGCAGTTCTATCCAAACTCGAAGAAGCACTGCCAATTCTTCGCGAACGCTTCGGAGTTGAAACAATAGGACTATTCGGTTCGGTTGCCCGCGGAGACGAAAACGAACAGTCAGACATCAACATCCTCTATCTCTTCGCAGAAGACAGAGGAAATCTCAGTGATTTCATCGGTCTGCAGGAATATC
>DALTWR010000013.1 GCA_029986975.1 Methanocorpusculum sp. | reverse complement strand
GTGTTGTCTATGGTCCAAATACCAGAACTGCCGATGACCAGTGGGGAGAACAGAAAGGCGGAGATGCGCTCATCTTATCCAACCCAATCCGGTCCAGAATAAATCCGCCGGAAAAGAAACCGGAACGTGAGTATGGACCAGAGGATGACGATTCGATAGTTTACCCTGTGCCGGGAGAAGAAGAGACCGAAAAACCCGCAGCCTCTGAAACAAAGCCGATGCGTGAGTATGGTCCTGAAGATGATGACTCGATTGTTTATCCTTCCGCAGATGATGAAGTAGTTATCACACCATTCAAACCTGAGACAAAGGTAAACTTAGACCCCGCAGACCAAATTACCCTTCCTTCAAAGGCAGCAGGAGATGGTACATCCGATGCTGATGAAGTCATAATTACTCCGTTCAGGCGGCCGAAGCCTGAGTTTGTTCCGTTAACTGATGAATCACAGGTCCCTGTTGACTCCCTGCAGAAACCTGCTGCAGATGGAAAAGAATCTGATGTAGAAATAGCATCTCTTCAGCGCCCTGCTTATGAAGTTGATGACCATGTTGTTGTCTCTCCGGTGAAAAAGAGTTCTCCCGAAGCAGAGGAAGAATCAGTTGTTTTACGGAATCAGCCGGCCCCCGGCAGAAAAATAACGCCCTCACCCTTACGAAAAGCTGTAACTCTTGAACCTGCAGAGCGTTTCAATCCGGCTGAAGTGGAAAAACTTCTTGAAGAATTAAAACACTTACGAGACAGCGGAATCATCACCGAAAAAGAGTATCGTGAACGTTCCTTAAAACTATTCAAGGAAGAATAAAACGTCGAAGAGCCAAAAATTATTTTGTGAGGACAGCGCCGTGATTCTGTCCTTTAGTGACAGTAAACGCTGCATAGTCTCCGAGTCTCTCATCAAGTTCTTTGAGGAGTGTTGTATCTTTTCTGTCATAGACCCCGAAAAGTGTTGGTCCAAGCGAAGAAAGACCAACTCCCGGGCATCCGCATTCTCGCATAGTATGCATCGCCTCTGAAACTTCCGGCGGCTGCAGCTGGAACTCGATTTTGTTGAATGCAATCTCCTGAATACGGTTTAACACCGCAGAAAAACCCTCAAGGTCTTTTTCGATGAGGAAGGGAATCATGTTCATAAAGATGATGTGGGAAAGAAGTTTCACGTCTTCTTTCGGAAGCGGACAGTATGTCTGGAATACATTAATCTCAGCACTTCCGCTTAAGTAAAGACCTGTGTTTTTCGGAATCGCCAAAACAATATTCCACTCTTCTGGAAAATCATACCGTCCCAGAAGAACCGGAGGAATGGGGTCTGACGCTGATGAAGGCATGAAACTTGCCTTCTGCTTCTTGCTGTGACCGCCGTCTGCGATAAAACCGCCTAAATCAAATCCGTATGTGCCGATACCGGAAGTCCCGGCGCGCCCCACAATTTTTGCAAGCTCAGTACTTTTCAGATGAAGTCCGACATGCTCTGTCATCAGTTTTCCGGTAGCAAGAGCAATCTGCGTTCCTGAACCGAGACCGGAATGTGACGGGTACGTTGAATTAACCGTAAAATGGAAGTTCTCCTCAATTCCTAAGACACGTCTGATGTTCTGCTCCGCGCGGGTAATCTTTCGCGTGTACTCGTTTGTGACTGCCTGCGGCAGATTTTTTTCTGCGAACTCAATAGAGGTGTCATGTGAAGATTCCTCTGCTGAGAGAGAAAATGACGGGTTTTCCAGCGTTACTCCGATACTGCCGTCCACACGGCCGTAGGATCCGTTTAAGTCGATTAAAGCAATGTGCAGCCTTGATGGCGTGATAATTTGCATGATGTTCTCTTTTCTGTTATAGTTTTCAGGAGATATACTTTTCGCCGGAGACGACGCGCACAGAATTTACGAAAAAGAGTTTCTGAAATCCAGAATATCTTATGAGGATATTTTCTGCACGTATGCGATTCTTCAGCAGAAAAGCTGAATCGAAAAATGAAGCATATTCTCTTCCCGAATCTGTCTCTTAATAAAAAGAGAATCCTTATATGAGAACAGACACAAACTTGTAAATGTCCAGAGAGGGGGCTGAAAAATCAGCCTGACCGAAAGGTCGTGGACATATCTTCACTGCAGATTTCTGCAGAGAAGTATGAGCACAGGTCCCTCCTGTGCGTTGTGTAAAGCAGCCGTCACTTAAACAATCAGCAGTTACTATTAGCTACTATCAGCAGTTTTCAGGAAAAGTAACGGAAAACAAGCCACGTAAATACCTTTAAAGAGGCAAAATTATGGCAAAATATAAAGATGTTATCGACCTTTACGATGACAAGGGCAAACTCTTAAAAGAGGGAGTTGCACTTGAGCAGATCAGCCCGGTTATCAACCCGGCAATCAGAAAAATCGTTGACACTGCAAAGAGATCTGTTGCAGTCAACCTCGGCGGAATGCAGGATGCTTTAAAGACTGGAAAGATCGGAAAGCACCAGCAGATTCTCGGACGTGAACTTGACCTCGACATCGTTGGTCACGTTGACTCTATCGAGAAAAAGATTAAGGACTACCTTTCTGTCCCCGGAGAGAAAGCAGAGATTAAGCGCTTCAACGGCGACAAACTTCTCTTAGTCAAAGTCCCGTCAGCACGTATCGAGGCAGCAGCAACCTACGATGTTTCCTTAACCAACGTCGCAGCAGCAACCACCTACGCAGTTGTCGATGAATTCAACGTCGGTATGTTCGACGCATCCACTGTCAAGGCAGCAGCATTCGGTACCTACCCGGTTACCATGGACCTCGCAGGAGGAGCATGCTCTATGATCATGTCCATCCCGCAGAACAACGAATCCTTAGGTTACGCACTTCGTAACGTTCCGTCCAACCAGACCGTTATGATGACTCACCGCAACGCAATGCAGGGTGCAGCACTCGCAGCAACCTTCGAGCAGGCAGGAGAGTTCGAAATGGGTAACGCAGTTGGTCCGTTCGAGCGTGCACAGCTCTTACTCTACGCCTACCAGGGCTTAAACGCAAACAACATGGTCTACGACCTTGTTAAAGCAAACGGCAAGACCGGAACTGTCGGTACTGTCGTCCAGTCCTTAGTCGAGCGCGCTGTTGAAGACAAAGTCATCAAACAGACCGCAGGCACAAAGGGCGGATACTTCAAGCCGTACGAAACCAAAGACCCGATGATGTGGAACGCATACGCATCTGCAGGTACCCTTGCAGCAACCATGGTTAACTGTGGTGCAGGACGTTTCGCACAGGCAGTCTCTGCAACCTTACTGTACTTCAACGATCTTCTTGAGCACGAAACCGGACTTCCGGGCTCTGACTACGGAAGAACCATGGGTGCAGCAGTCGGATTCTCCTTCTTCTCCCACTCCATCTACGGTGGTGGCGGACCGGGTATCTTCAACGGTAACCACGTCGTTACCAGACACGCAGCAGGTGTCTGTATGCCGGCAATTGTCGCAGCATGTGCACTTGATGCAGGAACCCAGATGTTCACTCCGGAAGGAACTGCAAAGATCTTCGGTGAGACCTACGGTCAGATCCCAGAGTTCAAGCAGCCGCTCCAGGCAATTGCAAAAGCAATCGAGTAATCTTACTCGCGTGAGCATTATCGCTTAAAATTTCAGGAGATTGAATGACAGAAGAAACCTACCCGCAGGTAAGAATCACACCTACCCGCTATCTGAATCCCGAGACTACCGAGCAGCTGCTCGAGAAAATCTACGCGGCAGGCGGCATCCGCCGTCTAATCTTAAACGGTCCGAACCTTCCGGCAACAGTACCCTATGGTCCTGCGAAAGGAACGCCGAATGAGAACAGTTACCGCCGTACGATTAAGGTCTGCGGAGAAGATTACGAGCTTCATGTTCATGTAGGAGACATCCTTATTGAACTGGATTCTGCAGATGCAGTATCTAAAATCAAAGAAGCATGTGATGAAGTATTTGCTGATAAATTCCCGTATGGAATTTCCGAGGGTAAATTCATGCGTTCTAACTTCACACTTTCAGACTATGCCAAATACGGCATTGTCGATGATGACAGAATTCTGGGAATGAGCGATCCGAAAAGCAAACAGCGCCCAATAATCATACAGGGTACAAAATAATGCCGCTCGGTCGCGTTACACAACTGGTTGACTGCAGGCACAGTATGGGTATGGGCAAGGGAGGCTCTCTTGCTCAGAGGGGAACCATATCTGAGTGTAAACATCCTGATGTAATAATTGTCGGGATGTCTCCCGGACGGAGACATATTACAAAACCCGTCTGCGATATTACGTCAGCACTGCGGCAGCAGGGGATTGAATACAGCGTAAGTACCCTGGTGCTGAACGCAGGCAGCGGGGTTCCGTCGGATGCAGAAATCGGCGGTGTAGCCTTTGGCTCAAACTTTGGAATTACTGACCGTGAAATAGAACAGATTGAACGCCACAAAGTGGCGGTCTTACACCATGGAAACATCCAGTCGCATGTTGTTCATAAATCACGTAAAATTCTGCAGGAATGCAGCGTTGATGCTGTTGTTGTCTGTCAGGCACCGGTGGATTATGAAGACTTTGCGAAGGTGGGAGTTAAAACGGCATATGTTATGCCCAAGCCTGAAAATATCAGGACAAAAGGCATTATCAAGGGTTTAGTTACGGGAATTACCCGTGGACAGACCCCAAGCAGGGAAGCAATGTCGAACGTCATTCATGAAGTATTACGAATAATTAAAGAACACTAAAATTAAGGTGAATTAAACTATGGCATACAAACCACAGTATGGTCCGGGAACCTCCCGCGTTGCAGAGGTCCGCCGCAACCAGATGAACCCGAATGTTAAGCTCGAAAAGATGCGCAGCATCACCGATGAAGACATCGTCCTTATCCTTGGTCACCACGCACCGGGAGCAGCATACGGATCTGCACACCCGCCACTCGCAGAGCAGGGCGAACCGAACTGTCCGATCAGAAAGCTTGTTACCCCGACTCCGGGTGCAAAAGCAGGTGACCGTGTCAGATACATCCAGTTCGCTGACTCTATGATGAACGCACCGTGTCAGCCGTACCAGAGAACTTACCTCGAGATGTACCGCTTCCGCGGAATTGACCCGGGAACACTCTCTGGACGTCAGATTGTCGAGTGCCGTGAAAGAGATCTCGAAGCATACGCACGCGAACTCCTTGAAAGCAACCTGTTCGACCCGGCAACCGTCGGTATCCGCGGTGCAACTGTTCACGGACACTCCCTCCGTCTCGCAGAGAACGGAATGATGTTCGATGCAGTACAGCGCTGTATCCTTGACAAAGACGGCGTCGTCAAATACGTTAAGGACCAGGTTGGTGTCCCACTTGACCGCAAAGTAGCTGTCGGCAAGCCGATGGATGCAAAGTGGCTCAAAGAGAACACTCCGATGTTCCACTCCCTTGTTGGAACTGCATTCCGCTCTGATGAAGAATACGTCGCATACGTTCAGCGTGTCCACGCTCTCCGTACCAAATACGGATTCATGCCGAAGGAGTAATTAACATGGCAAAAGTAGCAAAAACCCAGAAGCTTTTCCTCGATGCACTCAAGCAGAAATTCCCGCAGCAGGATGTTGCATCTACCACCACTGAATTCTACAAATTCAACGGTATCCACCAGTCTGCACGTAAGGAAGAATTCCTGAAAGAGAACAAAGACATTGTAAAAGCACGTGGAATCTCCATGTACGACCCTGAGCACTGCCACTTAGCAGGTGTCCCGATGGGTCAGAGACAGCTCATGACCTACGAAGTCTCCGGAACCGGAACCTTCGTTGAGGGTGATGATCTCCACTTCGTTAACAACGCAGCAATGCAGCAGATGTGGGATGATATCCGCAGAACTGTAATTGTTTCCATGGATATGGCACACCAGACCTTACAGAAGCGTCTTGGTAAAGAAGTTACTCCGGAAACCATTTCCGAGTACCTCCACGTCGTAAACCACGCAATGCCCGGAGGAGCAGTCGTTCAGGAACACATGGTTGAAACCCACCCGGGATTAACCGACGACTGTTACGTCCGTGTCTTCACTGGTGACCAGGAACTCGCAGACTCTATCGAGTCCCAGTACGTCATCGATGTCGAGAAGCTCTTCCCGAAGAAGCAGGCAGAAGCTCTCCAGAAAGCAGTTGGTAAGTCCCTCTGGCAGTGCGTCCACATGCCGACCATTGTTGGCCGTACCTGTGATGGTGGAACTACCTCCAGATGGTCTGCAATGCAGATTGGTATGTCTTTCATCTCCGCATACAGAATGTGCGCCGGTGAAGCAGCAGTCGCAGACTTATCCTTCGCAGCAAAGCACGCTGGTGTCATCAACATGGCATCCCACTTACCAGCCCGCCGTGCACGCGGTCCGAACGAGCCGGGAGGAATTCTCTTCGGTAACTTCTCCGATATGTGCCAGGCAGACCGTGTAAACCCGAACGACCCGGCAAAGGCAGCATTAGAAAACGTCGGAGCAGGCGCAATGCTCTTCGACCAGATCTGGCTCGGTTCCTACATGTCTGGTGGTGTCGGATTCACTCAGTACGCAACTGCAGCATACACTGATAACATCCTCGACGACTTTGTCTACCACGGTATGGACTACATCAACGACAAGTACAAGATTGACTGGAAGAACCCGTCACCGAACGACAAAGTCAAAGCAACCCAGGAAGTTGTCAACGACATCGGTACTGAAGTTACTCTCTACGGTATGGAACAGTACGAACAGTTCCCGACCATGATGGAAGACCACTTCGGTGGATCCCAGCGTGCAGCAGTTCTTGCAGCAGCATCCGGTATCACCACTTCTATCGCAACTGGTAACTCCAACGCAGGTCTGAACGCATGGTACTTATCCATGTTACTCCACAAAGACGGATGGTCCAGACTCGGATTCTTCGGCTACGACTTACAGGACCAGTGCGGTTCTGCAAACTCTCTCTCCATCAGACCGGATGAAGGCTGTATCGGAGAATTCCGTGGACCGAACTACCCGAACTACGCAATGAACGTCGGTCACCAGGGAGAATACGCAGCAATCGCAGCATCCGCACACTTAGGCCGCGGCGATGCATGGACTCTCTCTCCGCTTATCAAGATCTGCTTCGCAGATCCGGCACTGAAGTTCGACTTCGCACACCCGCGTGAGGAATTCGCAAAGGGAGCAATCCGCGAATTCATGCCGGCTGGCGAGCGCGGACTCATCATCCCGGCAAAATAATCTTTCTCAGGAAAGATGTTTTGTTCAGAGAAACAAAGGGGATTTACCCCTTCGTTTTTCAAAAGTTCTGTATCCGTTTTTGTTTTATACCCTGCGCTGTCTGTTTTGCATTATGACAAGCACGTCGTCAAATGTCGAAATTATTGATTTGTCTTTGTTTGCTAATCCGGATTTATTTTGAGCATATTTTTTTCGACGATTAGGCATCTCTCCTCTTTACAATATGTATCTGACTATATCTTTGGGAATTTCATATCTGTTCAAAAAAGGATTATGTTGTTAACAATATTTTTCTTGAGTAATTTTCGGCAATCTGTGTAATGGATGTTTCTTCCCATTGAGAGAGATGAACATATCAGACGATAGCATAAATACTTTGAAAAAACAAATGATAAGATGTCCACACTTTGTACTCCATTCTTAAGAGTGGTAACGCAGGAGATGTCCACACATTTCCTGGTGTCAGACAGGTTTCAGTTTTGGGATTTGTTATAGACACAATATGAACACTTGAGATACATCCTTCGTTTCGCATATGTGCGAAACATATTAGGTTTCAGGTAATCCACATACCTGAATTTGAAAAAACTCAAGGGAGAATCTTACATGCAAGAAATCATTATCGGCATTGGAGTAACTGCCCTTGCAGGAGCTCTTGCAGCGGTTGCTGGTGCAGCCGAAGATACTGAGTCCAACATCGGTTCACAGGGTGACCCGAACTCTCAGGTTCAGCTTGCACCGCAGATGGGATACACTCACCGTATTTATAACAAAGCGGTTAGTGGAGAGCCACCGGCATACACCCTCTGGGTGACACTTGCTTGTGGTGTCGCATGGGCATTCCTCCAGATGGGAATGAACGCAATCCTTTCAATCGTCTTAGCAACAGCACTTGCAACATTCGTGCAGGGAGTTTATGCAACTACTGCATACCTTGGAAGAACCGCAAGTCTTTCCAAGTTCGGCCAGCCGGTCTTTATTGATGTCCTTAAGTCAGTAACGTCCGTGACCATGGGTCATGCATTCGTCGCAATTATTGCAACGGTTATTGTATGTTACCTTATCTCAACCTTAATCGGTCATCCGTTCAGCTTACCGCTGCTCGGTATCGTCTGGGGTCTTGCACTCGGTGCAGCAGGTTCCGCAACCGGAAACCCGTACTACGGAAAAGAGCGTCAGTACCAGAACCAGAAATTCGGAGCAGGTGTCCCGATTTCCGCATCCGGAAACATTGTCCGCTATGCAGAAGCAGGTCAGAGAAGCTCTATCGACAACGGATTCTTCACCTCCAAGTTCGGAGGTCCGGCGTCAGGTCTTTGTTTCGGTTTAATCGTATTCTTAGAACTCTGGCGTACCATTCTCTTCGAGGATGCACTCGGAGGATGGGGAGCAATCATCGCAGGAGCGGTTATTATTATTATCTTCTTATTAATCGACCGCTATGTTGAAACATGGGCACGTAAGAACTACGGTCCGTACACGGAGGCATAAATATGAGCGCAATTGCAGCAAAGCCGGCAGCAGATGCCGGAGCATTCCAGCCTGTCGCTTCCGTTATTGCAATTATTCTTGCAATTATTCTTGTCGCAGTCGCATTCCTTCTCGGCTATCTCAACGTATTACCGTGTGATGCCGGATTTGCAGTGCAGACTCTCGGCTTAATCATCTTAGGCGCAGCATTAATCGCCTTTGGTGTTCACTTCGTCCCGGTCGGCGGTGCGCCGGCAGCAATGGGTCAGGCACCCGGTATCGCAACGGGTGTTGCAATGCTTGCAACTGGTGCAGGTCTTGCAGGACTCTTTGGAGGAGCATGGGCAGCAGAGTTTGGCTTAGCCGTTTCCCTCGTTGGAGGAGCAATCGGCGGCGGATTAATGATGGCAATCACCTGTCTTATGGTGAACATGTCATACGTATTCGGTATGGGTATCCCGCCGGCATCCGGAAAGGTCGAAAAAGACCCGCTTACCGGTTACTCACAGCCTGAATACAAATCCCAGGGTACTGAGGGTCACGGTCTTCCGTTCATCTCCTACGTTGGCGGTGTCATCGGTGGTCTCCTTGGTGGTCTTGGTGGAACACTCATCTACTACGAACTTCTTGAGTTCTACAACGCAGCTCTTCCGACTGCAGGATTCATCCTTGACTTTGTCCCGCTTTCCGTTGGAATTGCAGGTATCGTTGCAGTCGGTATGTTCCTTGTTATCGCAGTTCTTTCTGCATACAACATTACCGGAACTATCGAAGGTCCGCACGACCCGAAGTTCAAGAGATTCCCGCGTGCAATCATTGCCGCAATCCTTGCATCTGCAGCATGCGGTCTGGTTGCAATGCTCGTGGTGATGATTTTCTGAGGTGTAAAAAATGTCAGTAAAAGTTGAAGCATCAGCAGGCGGCGTTCCGCATAACACAGTTATGCTTATCGGCGCAGTCATTGCACTGGTATCTCTTTACATCGGTATCGCAGGCAACTATCTCCTTGGTGTTGACTTCTTTGCAGTCTTCGGCGGAATTGCCGTTATCGGCGCTCTCGTCTGGGGTAACAGCACCATCAAGAAGCTCTGCAGCTACGGTATCGGAACTGGTGTTCCGTCCGCAGGTATGCTTGCATTCGGTGCAGGAACTGCAGCATTCATCGCAGCATCTGCCATCGTTGCAAAAGTTTGTGTCTGGTTAGTTCCGGTTCTTATCATCGTCTTAGCACTGATTCTCGGTCTTATCTTTGGATGGATTGCAAACTCTGTTGAGAACATGAAGATTCCGGTTATGACTCGTTCCATCGCAGAACTTTCTGTTGTCGGAGCAATCGCTCTCGGCGGCTTTGCACTTCTTGCAACCGGCGGAATTGACTTCTTCGCAATTGCATCTGCAGGCATCTTAGGTCTTAACGTTGCAGGTTCCTTCATTGGAGCAGGCATCATTGCAGTTGGATTCATGCTCGGTGCACTCGCACTTCAGCACCCGTTCAACGCATGCT
>DALTWR010000012.1 GCA_029986975.1 Methanocorpusculum sp. | reverse complement strand
ATGTACGGAAGAACAAGCGTCACATCGCGCCCTTCACAGGCGTCCATAAGAAGAAGTACCTGCATGGCAGAAACACCGTCAACGGTACTTGCAACAACGACCATCTCATCATCGAGTTCTTCGACGCGCACATACTGTTCGCCGTCAGGGAACGTGGTATATTTGACCGTACTTAATTTTACGCCGAGATTTAGGGCAACTTTCGATGCCAGAAGCTGGCTTTTTTCAGTATAGATTACTCTCATATAGATGCAGATACTATCTTACTACTGAAAGTACTTAAATTATAATCAAGCAAATTAATAAGGGGAGAATTATATCCGCATGGAAACACCGAAAATACCTGAGGCTGAAAAGCCTCCTGAAATACTAAAAGAAGGAGTCACTTCTGCAGAAACAACTGCAGAACACACTTCTGACGAAAAAATAGGGCAGAATACTATATCTGAGGGTACAAACCCGCAGACACCGGAACTTACAGAGCCCGCGCAGAAGATTTCTGCTGCAGAACCAGCGCCGGACGTACCTCCGGTAAAAGAGCATTACGCCTCTGACGAGTATGACTCAGAAATATTCGGCGGTGTGCGCTTTGATACTACAGCAGATATCCCGATTCCGAAAACACTAATCGATCAGGTCATTGGTCAGGAACATGCCGTTGATGTCATTAAAAAGGCAGCAATTCAGCGCAGACATGTGATGATGATAGGAAGTCCGGGTACGGGAAAGTCCATGCTTGCAAAAGCAATGTCGGAACTCCTGCCCAAAGAAGAGATGCAGGATATCTTAACCTATCCGAATCCGGAAGACAATAATAATCCGATTATCCGTGTTGTCAATGCAGGCCGCGGCAAAGAAATTGTTGCGCGCCACAAGGAAGACGCAAAACGTCAGGCATCATCCAAGAAGACGCTGATGATAGTAATCATCATCGGTATCATTGGTATATTTGCCATTAGCGGACAGCTTCTGCTCGGTCTGTTTGCGGCTCTGTTTATCTTCTTCATCTTCAGAACAATGATGCCGAAGGATAATGCAATGGTGCCGAAACTTCTTGTCTCAAACAAACCGGATGGAAGCGCACCGTTCATCGATGCAACCGGATCTCACGCCGGCGCATTATTAGGCGATGTCCGTCACGACCCGTTCCAGTCCGGAGGTCTTGAAACGCCGGCACATGACCGTGTTGAAGCAGGGGCAATTCACCGCGCACACCGCGGAGTTCTTTTCATCGATGAAATGAACACGCTTGAGCTTACCTCCCAGCAGAGTTTACTTACCGCTCTGCAGGAAGGTGTCTTTGCTATCACCGGTCAGTCTGAACGTTCATCCGGTGCTATGGTGAGAACTGAGCCGGTTCCTTGTAAGTTCATTATGATTGCTGCAGGAAACCAGGATGCAATGCAGTATATGCATCCTGCCCTTAGAAGCCGTATCAGAGGTTACGGTTATGAGGTTTACATGTCGGAACGCATGGATGATACAGCAGAAAACCGTGCAAAGCTTGTCCGCTTCATTGCCCAGGAAGTTAAAAACGATGGAAAGATTCCGCCGTTTAATCCGGAAGCAGTCGCAGAAATTCTGCGCGAAGCAAAACGCCGTTCCGGACACAAGGGACACCTTACCATCAAACTGCGTGACTTAGGTGGTTTAGTGCGTGTTGCCGGTGACTTAGCTATCAAAGATAATTCGCCGGTTACCACGCTTGACCATGTCCTTGCAGCCAAAAAGACTGCACGTTCCATCGAAAAGCAGATGACTGATGAGCACACCAAACAACTTCGTGACTACTACTTAACTGATGTCAATGGAACATTAGTCGGAAAAGTAAACGGTCTTGCTGTCATTGGAGAAGATGCTGGTTCTGTTCTTCCGGTCACCGCTGAAGTGACGCCTGCCATGGCTAACAATATGGGTTCTGTGATTGCAACAGGTCAGCTGAAAACAATCGCCCGTGAATCGATTAAAAACGTCAGCGCGCTAATCAAGAAGTTCTCCGGCTCGGATATCCGCCAGATGGATATTCATGTCCAGTTCATCGGAACATATCAGGGACTTGAAGGCGACTCTGCATCAGTCACGGTTGCAACCGCTGTTATTAGTGCCCTCGAGAACATCCCGGTACGTCAGGATTTGGCAATGACCGGTTCTCTTTCGGTCAGAGGAGACGTTTTACCGATTGGAGGCGTTACCTACAAGATTGAAGCAGCAGCAAAGGCAGGAATTAAAACCATTATCATTCCGAAGTCAAACCTTGATGATGTCTTAATTGAGGACAGATACGCTGAAATGGTTGAAATCATTCCGGTAACCAGAATTGAAGAAGTGCTTCGCATTGCCCTTGTTCCAACAGATAAAGAAGTATTTGAGCACAAACTCGAACAGATTGGAAAACATATGGTAATCGAGCCGTCAGCATAATGCTGACCTGTTCTTTTTTATTTGGCCTCTTCTCCAAATAGTTTTACAAAAACTCTTTTATCAAATAACATCCTTTACATATAGTAAATAAGGATAAACAATGTTTGAGCAGGAACATCTATCTCAGATTCTGGATATATTAGGCAACAAAAACCGCAGACGAATTATTGACCTTCTCCGAAGCAAGCCCTGTTTTGTAACTGAGATATCTGAACGCTTATCCTTAAACCCCAAAGCTGTCATTGAACATCTCGCATTGATGCAGAAGGAATCCGTAATTGATTCCTACCTTGATGACAAGCGTCACAAATATTATTATTTAGTTCAGGACATCCGTCTTTCAATTCAGATGGAACCGAAAGAGGAACAGAGTTCCTCTGCTGAAAAACAATCTCTTCCGCTTGCAGATACCATAACTCATCTGCGCCAGCTTCTTCTCTCCAGAAAGGAACTCTATGAAAGAATGGAAGATATCGAAAGAGATATTGACAATAAACTTGCCGAACTTGTAGAGAACGGCAGTAAAGTATTCAGCGACAACACCGAGTCTGAAATAATCTTAGCCTTAATCTATTCCCCGCTCACTCCGATTGAATTGTCAGATGCCTGCGGAAGACCGATTCCGGAAGTTACTGCAGCTCTTCGGACTCTTTCAGCAAAAGGGTATGTTACCTCTGATAGCGGCAGATATTCTCTTAGACCAATGCTTGCAGAAAAGACTGCAGAATAATTCTATTTATGATATACACTGAAGTAATTCATTGCCGTGGACATGAAAATGTCTTATCTCTTCATAAGAGTACGTTTGAGATAACAAAAGAAGAAACACTGACTCTCGCCGGAGACTGCATTATAGGTGTCGGCGCAGACAAAGGTGCTGCGGATTTATCTGATGAATTTAAATCAGCTCTGCGCAGGGAAGGTGCAGTTCTTACAACTGCCTTTGAAGCAAACGGCGTCACCGCCTCAGTAACCGCAAAAGGAGGAAATCTGCCGCTTACTCATCCTACGGATTTTGTTTGGCGGAAAAGTACCTTCATCTGCGGGCGGACGGTTGCCGTAAATGCAGATAAAGCAGCGCGCGACCTGCCGCGCGAACTTATTGCTGAACTGAAAAAAGGAGCGGAGATGAAAGTTACGCTGACGGTTCAGACTGATGAACCTCAGTGATTGTGAGTTCCGCTTTCGCAAGAAACGCCTCGCATTTTCTAATCAGTTCCATGCCGCGTGCATGGAGTTTTACCGCATCTTCAACTGATGTCTGCGGGTCATCGAGTTTTCGTGCGATGTCACGGAGTTCTGAAATCATCGACTCATAGTCTTCTTCTTTTTCTTTAGGGGTATTTTCTTCTGATTTACTCATACTATCTTCTCCACTTTTGCAGTAACCTCTCCGTCAGAAAGACCGACTGTTACTATGTCTCCTTTGGAGAGCTGGGTTTTTGAACGGATTACCGTTGTTCCTGATTTAATCAGAGCATATCCGCGTTCAAGCGGTTTTTTCGGGTCGCAGGACTGGATTTTCTCTTTCAGTGCAGATAACTCCAGTTTTGCTGTTGTTATCCGCTGAGACACTCCTCGGATAAGTAATTCATGCAGCCGGACAACTGCTTCTGACTCAAGTGATATTCTGCGCATGGCAGCAGTAGAAATCCGTTCAGATAAGTCTGCGGTCTGCTGATGCATCATGTCAAGACGGCGTGAAAGGCGGCTTGGGTCAACTCTTAGTTTCAGTTCGGCAATCTGGGATTTGTGAGTTGTGATGATGCCATGAACTCTGTCAGAGATTCTTCTCCGGTAATCTTCGAGCGATGATGCAAGAGTGCTGCGGTCAGGGACAACTGTTTCTGCAGCTGCAGATGGTGTCGGGACACGTATGTCTCCTGCGAAATCGGCAAGCGTAAAATCTGTTTCGTGACCAATGGCTGTTATAATCGGAACAACAGAATTTCTGACTGCTCTTACAACATCCGGATGGTTGAAGACGAACAGATCTTCAAAACTTCCTCCGCCGCGTGCAAGAATTATCACATCAACTTTGTCCTGCAGAAGAGAAATCGCCTGTACGATTGAAATCTCAGCACCTTCTCCCTGCACCTGTGCAGGGGCTAAGAGAACGGGGAGAGGATATCTTCGTGAGAGAACATTTCTGATATCCTGCAGAACTGACCCTGTTTTTGACGTTACGACACCAACACATTTCGGAAAAAGCGGCGGACTCCGTTTTTCAGATTCGGGACGCGGGATAACGCCGGACGCTTCAAGTTCACGCCGCCATTCTTCTTTTTTCAGCCAGAGACCGGTTTTTCCGACAGTTGCCGGTTCAATGCGTTTTACGATGAACTGGATTTTACCGCTTGGCGGATAAAAATCAACGTATCCGGTAACACGTACTGAAATCCCGTCTTTGAACGCAAAGGTAAGATACTTTGCCGCAGCATACTTCCACATCACACAGGATATGGATGATGAGTCTTTCTTTTCGCCTTTTTCAGTCAGCGAGAAATAGACATGTCCTGAGGCATTCGGGCGGTAACCTGTAACTTCTCCGGAGACCAGAACATCTGTAAGTGTTTCGGTATCCAAGGCCTCACGAATTCTCTGGTCAAGTTCAGAGACAGTCAGAACTTTCGGTTCATCACTTTGCATAACCATTTCCGGTTTTGCAGAAGCCGTTGGCAGTTCTGAAAAGAAACTGTTACCCTGAGTCGATGCAGTTGTGCTGTTTCCTGCAGCAGGTTCGTCGAAGGAGAGCGTTGCCTGCTCTTCTTTTACTTTGCGAACTGCTTTGCGAGGCATATACTATTATTTGTACTGATAGATGATGAAGATACCACTTAAGCGGGTTGATAGAAAAAAGAAAGTAAGGGGTGGGATTGTTATACGCCGAAGAATATTTTTGCGATAACGATTACCGCGCAGATTACAACGAAGGCTGTAGATATTTTGTTCATCTTCGATGAACCGGTCTTTCGTGAGTTGGAGATGAGGAGAAACACTGCTCCGGCAAGAAGGAATACAATACCAATCAGACTGAGTACAAGTTCAACAGTGGTTACCGTCTGAATCACGTTGAAGGCAACAAGAGCCGATGCGATGTATACTAAAAGTGATATAGATTCACAGATTAGAGCTGTGATAGATAACCTTTTGTCCGGAGTTTCAAATGCTATGTCTGCCATACTACATAATAATGTGTTCTAAGATTATATAGATAGGCATTCTGTTTGATAGTGTCTCAATAAACAGTGATGGCTATCGTGAAATTCCCGGTGCTAATTTGCTCAACGAATATCATAGAACGAGTCAACCTTGAGATTAAACGAAGAAGTAAGATAGTTGGAGCATTTCCAAATCGTCAGTCATTCCTTAGAGCAGCTGGTTCTATTCTTATGGATATCAATGAAGAATGGGTGTGCGGCGTTAGGTATTTGACGATGTGAAGTAAATAACAGAGGTAAGGAGTTTGCGTCCGGTTTTAATTTACAGCAGATTCGGGATACTTTCCATCTCACCCCTGTGTCCTCACAGATATACATCACACCTGTTCACTGATTCTTAGATTTCCATCTGAAAGACTCCTAATATGCAGTATTTTAAGAGAATAAAACACGTAAATATCCACCATCAGAACATTAATATACTTTTGTGACAATTAATTCATTACTCATAATGAGGTAGTTACTATGGAAGAACTTTATCAGAAAATGGTATCTGAAGCAATGGCTGCACAGTTTGCGGATGTTAACGTCTTACGTGAGCATCGCGGACTCAAATTCCATCTGAAGAATGCAGAACCCTACGTCAATGCAGTTCAGAAGATGACAGCAATTGACGGCCAGAGTGAATCAGTAATCGATTTGCACAAAGCATCAGTACAGTCACATTATGACACGTTATGTTCTCTAACCCGCCATGTACGGGAGGAAGATGACCCGTTTGTTGAACACTATCAGACACCAGTCATCTTAGACATCCTCTGCGAAGAAGATGAGTCGTTTAGAAAAAGCATGGATGCATTTGCCTCATCCATCAAAACAAACATAGCACTTGTCGGTAAAGAAGCAGCCCGTGTTTATGCAGGATTCTATGGCCCTGTCTGCTCAGTTGATTTTGCATTGATGCCAGGCTCTACATCAAACGTCATAAATCAGATTCTGCAGAAAACTGACATTCCCGAGGCCCACAAAAAAACTATTCTTGCCGCAAAATCATGGGGAATGAACACCTCTTACGGAATTGGAGATGCATTTACCAAAGCAGTTGAATCCGGCGAGACTGTCGCAGAAGCCGTTCGCGCTGAAGTACGCCAGCTGCAGGCACTCTATCTTGACCCAATCGAAGCACAGGCAGACCTTATGCGCTCAGTGCACATGAAATCCTTTACCGCGAAAAACTACATGGCATCCTACCGCGAAAAGATGCTTCCCTTCGTGAAAGCAGCTATCGATGACGGTGTACACTATGGAAATATTGTAACAGTTCCTGCATACTGTGTAGGAGATGTTGCACACCATATCTCACAGTCCACGTACAATATGTGCAAGGATGATGTTATCTTCAACACCATAGATGCAGTATCACATGTTATGCAGAACACGTTAAATGCTGCAGTCTCCAAAGTGAAAAGCCCGTATCAGCTGTTAAATATCGCAACCGGTTCATCAGCTGCAGCAGCGGAATATCTGCTTGAACTCGATGGATTCAATGCGCCCATGATTGTAGATCTCCTGACAAAACGCTATCATAACCTTGTAATGCTGAAACCAACCCGCGGCTCTGCTGCAGAACTGCACAACTGTGACTTTATGGATATGATTTACCGCGGCTGGAAGATTATGGATAAGGCAGCAAGAATTAAAAGCAGTACTGATAAACCGCTTTCACCCGTCGTGGATGGAATTGGTATTGATTTATCTCCGATTCATGAAAATGAAGTTCTGATGAATCCGCAGCGGTATGCATATCCGGCTTGTGCAATTACTGTTCGTACATCTGCTCTCATGCGTCTTGCAGATTATCCATGTCTCTTAACCAGCGAGCCGGTAACTGCCACGATGATGACAAATATTATCGCACTTAACAAAGAAAATCCGGCTGCCCCGGTTCGTGCATGTAAGAATTGTGCAACTGCCTGTTTGTCCGGATTCCGTCATCAGTACTGTCAGTACAGAGAAGCGGTCTAAAGATAATATGTGATGTACTGTATCGGTGAGTCGGGGGGAAAGACCGTGATGCAGCACGTCTCTACCCAATGAAACACACATATTTATCAATAGTTAAAGCGAAATAATATATCAGTTATTTATGGCAGTTCAAAGAAAGTCTAATTCAAATGGACCCGGGGAGAAAAAAGAAATTAACTGGCTTAAAGTCGGCGCAGTTGCGTTTATTCTCCTCGTGGTTGTAATGTGTGTCTTATCCTTCAGTAATTTCTCCAACCTCTTCAGAGGAGACAGTGGAGGCGTGGGCGCATCCGGATATGTAGCAGAAGGAGATCATGCAGCAGTATACTTTGGAACAAATGTCGGCGATACAACAACCTTCGCTTACATGCCGACTGAGCAGAATCAGGAAATTCCTCCGTACAGTGTTTATGCAGATTCTAATTCCAGCATAACAGAGGATGACTACAAGAGTATTATTCTTGGAGTCGGAAACACAACCCTCCCCTACGGAATATATGCGCTTGAGCAGAATGCTATCGCAAAAGGTATTGTCGGAGCAGCTTACGGCAGTACGGTTACTATTGACAACCCGTATTATGTAATGGTCAGCTGTACCGCAGATGAACTTAAGAGTCTCGGCTATGATATTAATGAGGTCAAAGTAGGCGATGTAATGATTATGTTCCTCGGATACGAAGATATCTTAGGCGAGAAGAAATCCTATGCCAGAAGCGGTGTTGTTTCCTCAATTGAAGACGACTTATCAGGAATCACCTTAAACTGCGGAGAAGACACCATTGATGTCTTCATCTACGGAAAGTACTCCTTATAATACTCTCATCTAAATTCCTTTTTTAAATGTTTCATGCAGCGTATCTTTGAAAGAGGGCTGCCATCTATTTCACAAAGGATAGATTATCTTCTATCAGTGAGAATACCTCGTTGGAATCTCATTTGCGGTGCCTTATCTATATCTATTTACCCAATGAAGACTAATCTAATCAGTTATGTTTGATATACCAACCAATCCTATGAAACCAACAGCCTCAGTTGATGAACTGTTGGAGAATATGAGTAAATCCGGATTTCAGGGAAGAAAACTCGGAGAAGCTTTCCACCTCTGGAAAGAGATGATTGAAACACCCGGTACAAAAATCATCATCGGTTTATCCGGCGCTATAATTCCTGCCGGTATGCAGGAATGTATTGTAACTCTGCTTGAAAACCGCTATATCGACTGCATTGTTTCAACCGGTGCAAACATGTTCCATGACTTCTGTGAACACATGGGGGTAAAACACTATGTGGGAAGTCATTTAACAGATGATGCAGCGCTTTACAAAAACGGCGTAAACAGAATCTATGATGTCTTTGCATCCGATAAAGAAATCGGGCGCATGGAAGAATACATCGGAAACTTCGGCGTAACCTTAGGAAAGCAGGTTTTAACCTCACGCGAGTTCTTTAAACTCTTAGGAGAGAAAATCAACGCGGAAAAGCCCGAAGGACGAAGTGATATTGGAACTGCGGCAAAAATGGATGTTCTGATTTATGTTCCGGCACTTGCAGATTCATCGTATGGTATTGGTCTTGTTTACGGCAGACGCCGGCTTGGTGCAGAGGTTATTATTGACCACTTAAAAGATGCAGATGAACTCTCTGAGTATGTCGAGGCTGCAAAAAAGACCGGTATCGTAATTCTTGGAGGGGGAACTCCGAAGAACTTTATTCAGCAGACCGAAGTTATTCCTCCAAAGTATCAGAAAAAGTATCTCGGAGGGCATATGTTTGCTCTGCAGATTACAACTGATGCGCCGCACTGGGGAGGTCTTTCCGGATGTACCTTTGAAGAAGGAATCAGCTGGGGTAAGGAAAAAGAGGAGACGCATAAACTTCAGTGCTTCTGTGATATCACTATAGCTCTTCCGATTTTAACATCGGCTCTTGTCGCGGCAAACGTTAAGCGTGCATAAGTTGGTTGCCGGCTGAGGCGGGATAGACGGCAGATTCTTCTGCCGCTTTTTTTATGAATTTATGTAACTGTTCATCTCTGCTTATTTGAAAAACAATTGGTTGGTTTGTTCGGTGAGTATTGACTACCAAAATCGCAGACCTCGAGAGACTCAGGACGATTTTGGCAGTCAATTTCCTCTATGAGATATAAAATCCATAGTCAAAACGAGGGCTGAATAGTTACTTTATTTGTTTTCTGGATATGATATACATTTGCGCGTCAAATTTGAAAGTAATGGGAATGCTTTCTCTTTCAGAATAAGGGGCTGAATAGTTACATTACGTTTTTGCAATCTGTACCAGCTGTATAAAGTAATCTGCCATAAAGAGCGGGATATTTAACACATCATCATCCAGTTTCAGATTCGCAAGAGAAAACCGAACTCTAAGCGGTGTATCTGCTGCGTATTTTTCTTTGTACTTCCGCAGACTTTTGCTCTGCAGATTTGTATCTGACTTTACCTCAACAGGTATGATGCTGTTTTCAAACTGCACCAGAAAATCAACTTCATACGGCGGATTATCGACTGCCCAGTATCGCGGGACTGATTCACATTGCTGTATTAGGGACTGAAGAATGTAATTTTCTGTTAAAGCACCT
>DALTWR010000011.1 GCA_029986975.1 Methanocorpusculum sp. | reverse complement strand
CTTTTAACATCAGTCTGCGGACTTGATGCAGAATGACCGCAGTTACCCCTTCTTTTCCGATTTTAGATGACCATTTTCATCTCTGCAGAAGAACCGGCAGAGGTCCTGAGGTCATTAAAGAGTTCATGCGTTCCGGCGGAACACATATTGTTTTGGTTTCCCTTCCGTCGTGGTCGTGTGGCGTTGTTCCTAACTTGCCGGATGATTTTCGTACGGTTTTTGATGAAACGCTTGAGGATGCAAAAGCGGTGCGTGAATTGGGCTGTCAGTGTTATGTCATCTGCGGAGTTCATCCAGCTGAGATTGGAAGACTTCTTCTCCGTATGACGCCCGCTGAAGCAGAAGAGCTGATGAAAGGCGGGCTTGATGTCGCGGCTGAATATGTTTTAGAGGGAAAATCTATCGGCTTAAAGTCCGGAAGACCGCATTATCCGGTTGAGCCGGAAATTTGGGATTTGTCCAACCGTGTTTTATTCCACGGCTTGGAACTTGCAGCTGAACTTTCCTGTCCGCTGCAGATTCACGCTGAGTCGGGCAGCTGTGCGGATGTTTACGATATGGCAAACCGTGCAGGTCTGCCGCCGAAAAAGGTTATCAAGCATTTTGCGACCTGCGACACACCGCTTCATCCGTCGGTTACGTCGCGTGAACCGTTTATTGCGGACTGGTTTAGAGAAAAACGCGAGTTTACGATGGAAAGTGATTTCATGGATGATAATTCACGCCCCGGGGCGGTAAACGGTCCGCGTTCAGTACCAAGAACGATGCAGAGAATGCTTCAGGCAGGCGTTGTGTCCGATGATGATATGTGGCGTGTTCATTCTGAAGTGCCGGAAAAAGTGTACGGGGTTGAGTTTAGGGTATAAGCCGGATAAAAAATACAGACTAAAGTTCTGCAAAAAAAGAATTGTCGTCTTCCGACAACACCACTTACTCAATAATCTGTGTCTCGGCAAACCTGTCTTCAGCGGCGAGCAGATACTCAGAACTCTGCGATAATGCCTTCTTCGAGCAGATATCAATACACTGCCCACAGAAGATACAGTTTCCGACATAGATTCTGATTCTCTTCTGCGGCTTTTCACCCTCGGCTGCCGGATAGACGACCTGCTCAATCGCATGAGCGGGGCAGACCTTCATACACAGACCGCAGCCGTTACAGACTGCACGGTCATAGATGAGTTTTCCGCGCTGATTTGCAGGCGACTCGACCGGCGGATGAATCTCTGCCTCACCGCTGCCTACTTTTGCAAGGAAACCGGTAATTGTTTTCGGCAGATGTTTTGCCGGGAACAGATTTGTAGCAGGTTTTTTAAACGCCTGCTTAACAATTTCCGGAAGCATCGGAAGCATTTTAGAGCACCCCCGAAAGTCCTGCATCGACGAGGAACAAAATCAAGGCTGCAAGAGCGATACCGCCTAAGATGAACCAGTAAACCTTGACGACCTGCGTGATTCTGAAACGAGCCATCATCGTTCTGAAAACCGTAACCGAGATAATCATAACAACGATTAACTTCACAAGGAAGAAGAGAATATCCGCAATTATTGCAGCCGCTCCTGAAAGACCAAAGAGCGGAGATACATTCCACGGAAGAAGAATCGCAACACCGAATGCGAGAATCGCAACCGTTTTTACCGCCTGAGCTAAGGAAAACATTCCTAAGTTTCTTCCTGAGTACTCTGCAAGAATACCGCCGGTAAGTTCAGTCTCTGCTTCGGGAGCATCGAACGGAACCTTCGAGAGTTCTCCAGGCGTAATCCATGCGAATAAAATCAGCAGAAGAACGATTGCTGCAATACCGCACGGACCGCAGACGTCCCAGATACTTGTCTGCATCTGCGAAACAAAGGAAAACGGCTCTGCAACTCCTGCGAGAGAAAGTCTCCATGCAACAAGAATCACCACGGCAGCGAGCGGAAGCTCGTATGCAATCATCGAAACCATTTCACGCTGGGCACCTACAGTAGCATACGGTGAGCCGGATGCAAATCCGCCAATCACCAGACAAAGCGACGGGATGATTAGAAGATAAAGCACTAGAAGCATATCTCCTGCACCGCCTAAGACGGGCGCGATGCTTCCGGAGGGAAGATAGAGAAGAACCGCAATAGATGCAGCAAGAGCTGAGACCGGCATCAGATTGAAGAGCATCGGCACAGCGTTTTTCGGCACAATGTTCTGCTTTGTAAAGAGTTTTGCAATATCAATGAACGGCTGACGAAGCCTTGGTCCTACACGAGCCTGCATACGTGCGCAGATAATCCGGTCGAGACCTGCGAGTGAAAGACCGACGAGTAAGGAACAAACGGTTAAGATAACCGTTCCGATGACGGCTAACAGAATTTCGTTCATTCCATCATCCTCCGTGTCTTAAGGTACGACATCTTTGACAAATCTTCTTTGGTTAATATCTTAACCGGACCGTCGTCAGAGGCAACTGCCACACGGTCTGTACACGAGAGGCACGGGTCAACTGAGGCTACAACTATCGGAACATCTGCAAGCTGGATTCCTTTTAAGATGATAGGCCACACATGCAGGTTACTGTACGAAGATGCTTTTACCTTCCACGAGACAGGAGCATCTGCCTTGTTCATTGCAACATAGTGCAGAGCCTCGCCGCGGGGCGCTTCATGACGTCCGACCGCTTCGCCGGATGCTTTTTTGCATAGAGCCAAAATCTTTGCAACTTTTTCTTCGTAGAGAACCGGACCTTCAGGCATGTTTGCAAGACATTCTTCGATGATTTCAATGGACTGTGCAATCTCAAAGATACGGACTACAATTCTGTCGTAGGTATCTCCTTCGGCTTTCTTTCCATAGACTTCAGGAAGAATAGGTTTGATATCCAAATCGCCGTATGCACAGTAGGGATAATCTGCACGAAGATCAGCCGGAAGTCCTGAAGCCCGTGAAGTAGGCCCTACCGTTGAATATGCAGCGGCTTTTTCTTTCGTTAAAACGCCGCATCCGACACAGCGGGATTTTATTACCGCGTCTTCGAGGAAGAGCTTCTTCAGTTTTCCAAAGAGGTCTTTGTACGAGTCAAGACACTTTTTGATTTTGGGCATCATATCCGGTGTAATGTCGCGGCGGACTCCTCCAATCTGGATAATGTCGTAGTTAACGCGGTTTCCGGTGATGACCTCAATCGCATCGAGCGCATCTTCACGGACGCGCCATGCGAGATAGAAGAGTGAATCGAATCCAAGTTCGTGAGCGGCAACACCAGCCCAGAGTAAATGCGACTGGATACGTTCAAACTCGGCGATAATGGTTCTGACATAATCCGCACGTTCCGGAGCGTTAATCTCTGCAACCTGCTCGACCGCACGGGCGAAACAAAGCGAGTGAGTAACGCCGCAGATGCCGCAGATTCTATCAGTCAGATGCACAATCTGTACCGGATTTCTGGATAAACCCATCCACTCAATGCCGCGGTGCGTCTGACCGGGCGTAAAGTCAGCTGCAATAACCTCTTCGCCGAGCACGGTAAGCTCAATATGCACCGGCTCTTTTAACGCGGGGTGAATTGGTCCTACAGGTACTTTGTATGGTACATTTCCAGCCATTATGCGTTACCTCCCTTTTCTGCCGGTTTTGCCGGTTCTTCCGGTTCTTCTTTTTCCGGCAAAGGTGCAGGCGGGCGATTTGCGGGGCGTCCGCACGCCCACAGGTTTTTGACCATAGATGCAGGAATACCTTTTTCGTCTTTTCGCAACGGATACAGATCTTCGGGGGAGTCCTGAGGTAGGAAGAACTTGTGAGCAGCCGAAGGCAGTCCTTCGATTCTGATTCCGAGATACTCGGTCTTTTCTTCTTCGGTAAAGGCTGTTCCTTCCATTAAGTCGGTAATGGTTGGAAGTACCGGATTTGCTTTGGGCACATCAAGCGAGAAGACAACAACCGTTTCTGCGCCTGGCTCGCCGCCGTAGATGGTAAAGATATACTGTACGCGGAGATTTTCATCATCGCGTCCTTTGTCGTATCCTGAGATACAGGCTAAGTGCGGGTATGAAATCTCCATCAGGGCTTCTGCTGCCTGATGAACTGCGGATTTGTCAATGGTAATCCAGATATTTCTGTTTTCCCGCTTTTTCACGCCTTCGCATCTCATCTGCACACGGGAATCGAGGAATGCTTTTCCTAACTTTTTCTGCAGCGTTTTGATGATTTCTTCAGGAGATAAGATGGTCATTTTTCCGCCTCCAGACGTTCAAGTTTTGCAATTGCGGTCACAACACCGTTTATTATCGCTTCAGGTCTTGGTGCACATCCGGGCACATAAACATCGACCGGAATAATCTGGTCAACAGGACCTGCTAAATTGTACGAGTCAGAGAAAACTCCTCCGGACTGGGCACAGGTTCCAACAGCCATGACTACCTTAGGTGACGGCATCTGTGCATAGACGCGGCGAAGCCTGTCCTCCATCTGTTTAGTAACTGGTCCTGTAACAAGCAGAACATCCGCGTGACGCGGTGTTCCGACTAACTTTACGCCGAACCGTTCAGGGTCATATCTCGGCGTAAGTGTCGCGACGATTTCAATATCGCAGCCGTTGCATGAGCCTGCGTTGAAATGGAACACCCAAAGGGATTTTGTTAATGCCGTCATATGAGAATCACCACCACAAAGATAATGACCAGTCCTATAAGGAACCAGCCGATGTAGTCATTTAAGATTCCTGAGTGAACGGGAATCAGTTTGTCATAGTATCCTTTAAGCGCACGGGTAAATCCGTAGTAGAGGTTTCCTCCTCTGATGTGTGTGTCTGATGCAGACGGCTCATCATTTCCGGAAAGGTAGGGTTTTGTCTGCTCAGATTCTTTATCATAATCCTTGCGTCCAAACTTTAGGATGATGAAAGAAATCAGAAGGGCAACTGCCATTACGACAAGCCATACAAGCGGATTCCAGAATCCGAAGCCGGTTGAAAGAAGTCCGATCATAAGGCACCTCCAAGAACCGCTGAAAGATAGGTTCCGCTGTTAAGCAGGGCGTCAGCGGCAGGGGAAACTAATGTTTCGACGAAGAAGTCCGGGAAGATACCAAGGCCCACAACGAACACGGTAAGATTAATCATACCGAGAATCATCGGTTTCGGCGCTTCTTTTACGGCTGCGTACTCGGTCTGCTTCGGACCGAGGAAGAGGGAGTGGAACACCTTCATAAATGATGCAAGGGTTAGAATACTTACGACCATAGCGATGATGGATAAGACCGGACTGAACGCAAAGACCGACTCGTAAATCATCAGTTTGCTTGCAAATCCGTTAAACGGCGGAATACCGGCGATTGCAAATGCACCAATCAGGAAGAAAATCATCGTCCACTTCATATTGTGCCCGAGACCGCCGAGTTTGTTAATCGTCCACACACCGGTACGGTAAATCACTGCACCTACGGCGAGGAACAAGAGTCCTTTGTACATTGCGTGGTTGAAGATGTGGAAAAGACCTCCTTCCATAGCGGTTGTACCGTATGATGCAAGAGCTGCTGCGTCGTGTAATACACATAAACAGACACCGACTCCTAAGAGCATGTATCCGGTCTGAGATACCGCGTGATACGCAAGAAGACGTTTGACATCTTTCTGAGGCAGAGCCATGGTAACGCCGATTACCATCGAAAGAACTCCAAGGATTATGACAACCCATCCAACGGTTACGGTGTTGAAGACACCGTTATAGACGGTGAACAGAATCCTGAAGATTCCATAGAGACCCGCCTGAGATGCGACAATCATTAACGCAGTAACGCCTGACGGTGCCGTTGAATACGCATCCGGCGTTGCGAAATGGAACGGAACAGAGCCTGCCTTCATTGCAAGGGCTGCAACGAAGAGAACTAATGCAGTAATCGTAATCGGGTTTGGCGCAATCTGGGATGCAATATATGCCATATTGAGCGAGTCGTACTGAGAGTAGAGAAGTCCGATGCCCAAAAGAACCATAAGTCCGCCAATCGTATTAACGACTGCATACTTAATTGCCCCTTCAACAGCGATGCCGCCTTTCCGGTGATAAGAAACAAGAGCGGCTGCTGCAAGTGAGTTGATTTCAAGGAAGACAAAGAAGTTGAACAGGTCTCCTGTTGACACCATACCGAAGATACCGGCAGTTAAAAGCAGGAATAAGGTATAACACTCGGTCTTTCCGCTTCTTTCCTTCTGTGACGCAGTAAGATAGAGCATCGCTGCAACTGCCACAATCGAGGCAGATATAAGCATGAACGCCCCAAACGCATCAATAGTAAAGATAATTCTAACAGGTATTCCTGCAGAATCAACAACAGCCTGAGTACCTGCGCCGACGCCGAAGACATAGACAAGCGGTCCTTCGATAAGTACTTTTACCGCTGCCGCAATTGCAGCTGCGGCTGATGCTAATACGGCAAATATTGCCCATGGTGTTCTTACTTTAGGCAGGAATCTGCCGAAAAGCGGCGTTAAAAACGCGCCAAAGAGCGGAACGGCGATTAAGAGAGCCGGAAGGTTATCTAAGATGACGCTCATTTCTTCAGCCTCCTCATTTTATCGGTATTTACTGTGCCGTACTTTTTCCAGATAACCATAATGAATCCGAGAATCATCGCCGTTGTTGCAACACCGATGACGATATTGGTAAGCGTAAGCGCCTGTACAGTTGGAAGAACCATGGCGGTACTCGGGGCATTGGCAAATATCGGCGCAACGCCTCCTTCGCGGTAACCCAGTGACACAAGGAAGAGATTTACCGCACCTTCAAGAATACCGAGCGCCATAACCATCTTAATCATGTTGCGTTTGATAAGCAGTATCAGAAATGCAATACCAATGAGAACTGCAACAGCGATTAACGGTATTGCCATCATTTTGCATCACCTTCCCTTTCGGCTTTCGCTTCAGCTGCATCGTCTTCTGCCTGTGTGGTTTCACGAAGTCCTTTAAACATGTAAAGAACCACTACGGACAACGCACCAAACACCTCGAAGCCGATGGCGATATTTAAGACCGGAATAATTCCTCCCGTCCAGATGTCACCTGCAGTAATACCATAAGCTACAGCGTTTCCGAAAAGTCCGCCTGCAGCGTTGAGCCAGTTTACGAGGAATCCGGATGCAAGAACGATTCCTGCAAGAGCCGTACAGATGAAAAGAATCAGTCCGGCGGATTCAAAGAGCTTGATGTTTTTAATCGACGGAAGGAAAGATTCGCCTTCAGCAAGGGCAAATGATGCAGCAAGAAGGGCTACACCCGTTGCGATTACCGCTCCGCCCTGGAATCCTCCGCCCGGCGATAAATGACCGTGAGCTACGACATAGAATCCGAAGATGAAGATGATTGGAACAAGCAGCCGTGCCGCTGATTTTGCGATAGGTCCGGATGACATTAATGCAGCCTCCTAAATAGCATTATTATCGCTAACACTGCAACGAACAGAACCGTTGCTTCACCTAATGTATCAAAACCGCGGTAGTCAAAGACAACAGCGGTTACTGCGTTTGCAGAGCCGGTCTCGACTTCAGTGTTATCAATGTAGTAGTCATCGGTTGCGGTTTCAACAGGATTTCCGAACGTGATTCCAAGTGCCGGAATTAACACAATCACAAAGATTGCAACTGCGAGAATTACGGCAACCGGCTTTCCAAGGGATATGGTATCTTTATCCATCATTCGTCCTCCTGACGTTTTGTGCCTTTAATGGCTATGACAAAGATGACCGTGGAAATCCCGGCACCAATCGCCGCTTCTGCTATTGCTACATCAGGCGCCTGCAGAACAAAGAACTCAAGAGCCAGAAGGAAACTGAACGCCGCAAAGGCGATAGCTGCTGCAATTAAGTCTTTAATCCAGAAGACCGCAGCCGCACAGACCACAGCTCCGACGAGGAAAAGGATATGAAGAATTAATAGCGGGTCCATTATTTTTTCTCCTCCTTTAAGGCATTGACTGATACTTTCGGCATGTGTCCTGATTTATATGCTCCCCGTGCGATGATGTGCGTCGAAGTTGTTGCTGTTATCAGTACAACAATGAGTGCAAATACCGCGTGGAAGATGAAGTTCGTGTATCCGGCGTTTCCTGATGCAATTTCGTTTGCAGCGAAAACGATTACCGCCGCTGCTGCGAAGAGCAGACCGAAGCTGCCGATTAATCCTGCGGCATGAACTCTGGTGTAGAAGTCCGGGAAACGGAATAACCCAATAACACCAAGCAGGGAAAACACTGCAGAGATTATCAGGAGAATCAGAATTACTGTTTCAATCATTTGATGCCTCCTGCAAGATATTTGCTGATGTAGATGGTCGCAACAAACGAAAGCAGTGCATAGACTACGGCGATGTCGATAAAGACGGGTTCAGCGAATGCAGCAGATAACACAAACATCACGATAACCACAAGTACGTTGATGACATCGAGTGCGAGCATTTTATCTGCGGAGGTTTTTCCGGTCAGAAGCCGTATGATGGTTATCAGAATCAGTACTGCAAAGAGAATTGCAGAGGTCATTAAGATAAAAGGCAGTTCAATCATTCGCAGATCCTCCGAATCCATGCAGCGAGGTTGATGATGTTGAAGATTTTTTTCGCTTCAACGGTTTTCTTCGGTTTTATGCCGCCGTCGAGGAAATGTACGTAAAGCGATTTGTCGTTTTCATCAGCATCTACGGTAAACGTTCCGGGCTGATATGTCAGGGATGCTGAAAGCAGAAGCTCGCCTAAATCAGTTTTCATGGGGGCTTCTACTTTTCGTACGGCAGGGCGGATGTTTCGTCCGGAGATGATGCTCCATGCAACTTTGAGGTTGGAGATGGTTAGTTCAATCACGAACGGTATGATGTAGATGATTAAAAGTATCCATCTAAGCGGATTAAACATACGTGCGGCTGATGCGGGTACGAATTTTCTACAGAGGAATCCGACAAGAAGAGCTAAGAGAAGTCCTATGATAAGTTCCGGTACTGACCAGAGGAGAACGGCACTGGTTTCGGATGCAGATCCTGCAGATAAGACCAGATAGATGATAAAAGCGGCTGACGCTGCGAGTGCAGCTGAGGCGAGGCGGGTCATACGTCATCACCCATTGTCCAATACATAATAAGATGTGTCATTGGGTTACTTCCTAATGTGTAGATAAGATTGGTTTTACTATATATAAAAGGATTCGAGCCATTAAGTAGACAAAGAGAGTTAGGGCGGCGTTTGTTAGTCACAGGTATGGGGGGATGAGCAGTATCTGCACATAAAGTATTAATAGAATGTGCAGATAATAGATAAGTATCTGCACATAGATGAGATATACAATATGCAGATACTGCTCATGACCTATGCATATATTTGATTACTCCTTTCTCGAAAACGGCCCGGTGCCATCTAAAATTCTGAATCTGACTGCCTCTTTGTATTCAGAGCGTACGCTTACCGATACCCGGAAGTCTGCATCTGCGCAGGTTTTTTCCGAGCTCGAGCTGATTGCAAAAGTTCAGTCGGTAAAAAGTTCAAACGCGATTGAAGGCATTGTTACAAGCGATGAACGAATCAGAGATATTGTAACAAACAGTTCTGCACCGCTGAATCATGACGAGGCAGATATTGCCGGATACCGTGATGTTTTGAATCTGGTTCATACTCATTACGCAGAGATTTCGTTTGATGTGAGTACGATTCTGAGTTTCCATGCTCTGCTTCTCTCAAAATCCGGATATGAGTACGGCGGGAAGTTTAAATCCGAAAATAATCTTATTATGGAACGCAGTGCAGACGGTACTCGTCAGGTTCGTTTCACTCCGACGCCCGCTTCAGAAACAAAAGGTGCAGTAGAGCAGCTTGTTTTTGCGTATCTTGAAGCACGCGATAATGCAAATATCAATCAGCTTCTTTTGATTCCGTGCGTGATTCTGGATTTTTTGTGTATTCATCCGTTCCGCGACGGAAACGGCAGAATAAGCAGGCTGTTGTCGCTTCTTCTGCTTTATAAAAACGGGTTTGATATAGGGAAATGGATTTCGTATGAGGAAAAGATTAACGAGACGAAGGATGAGTATTATGCGGCGCTGAAGGCTTCTTCTGAGGGCTGGCATGAGAATAAGAACAATCCGTTTGTGTTTATGGAGTATTTTATGCGGACCCTTTTGTTTTGTTATGATGACTTCGACAGGCGGTTTGTTTCTGCGGGGTCTTCGCGGAAGGGGGAACGTGTTGAGCTGGTTCTGATGCGGTCTGTTGTTCCGCTTTCGAAGGCTGACATCTGCCGCTCACTTCCGGAGGTGAGTCCGACTACGGTTGAAGCTGTGCTGGGCAGGATGGTTAGGAG
>DALTWR010000217.1 GCA_029986975.1 Methanocorpusculum sp. | reverse complement strand
ACTTTTTGTTCTCTTTTGCCAGCTGGGGTGGGACACTTTCCCATATAAAAGATGCTTTCGGGTAATCTGAAGGTGTCATGTGTTTTGCGAAATCACGTTCATATGCTGTTAATATGTTGATAAGTTCTCTGTCAACTTCTTCGATATTGTGTGTTTCGCACCATGCATTCACTGCCTCTGGCATGCCTCCGGTCAGTAAATATATTCTGAGTTTTTCAGTCAGAGGGTTAAAGAATGCGTCCGGCAGGGGTTCTAATTTTTGTACTGATTCGAGGTATTGTATCAGGTTTTCACTGTTGTCTGCTCTCAGAAACTCGGAAAATGTCAGAGGATATACTTCGAAAAATTCAACTTTACCTACAGGAAATGACTCAGGTTTTGAAAGCGTGATTCCCAGTAGCGAACCGGCTGCTGCCACGTGATACTCAGGAGCTTCTTCACAGAAGTATTTGAGCGCAGTTAGTGCTTTTGGACACTCCTGAATCTCATCAAAGATGATTAATGTATCTTCTTTATGAATCGGCTTTCCGATAGCGAGGGAAAGATTTTCCAAGATACGTTCCGGATTTTTTGTGGTCTCAAAAAACTCTTTGAACTCAGAGTTGTTTTCAAAGTTGATATATACAGTATTTTTGTACTCTGTTCTTCCGAATTCTTTGAGAATCCAGGTTTTTCCAACCTGTCTGATTCCATTAAGAATAAGCGGTTTTCTTCGGCTTCGTTTTTTCCACGCGGAAAGTTCAGCACTGATATTTCTAAACATGTGATTCACCCCACACAAATATGTATAATTATGTGATGTTCATCACATTTTTATGTATCGATGCTGACTGCCTGCACCTCTGAGTGTTAATATCTCCATCTCTATTTATAGAGAAACCAGAATCCCGAAAATAACGCATACAGCCATCCGTGTCAGTTCATTTGATGCTCCGGTGACATCTCCATTAATTCCTCCGAAGAGTTTCTTTGCGAGGAAGAAGAGAATGACAAATGTCAGAACCGCGCCTGCAAACGCTGCACAAATCCACCACGCAACCGGATACACAAATCCGAGCAGAAGGACAGGCAGGGAAATAAGAACCGTATATACAGCAAACCTGCGCTTTGAATGGTCATAGATATACTTTTGAATCCCGTCGGCGAAGGGTTTTCCAAGGGCAGATGAGAGTCCCATCGCCATTTTCCCCAAGACCTCTGCAGCAAGTATGGTAATTCCTATCATCCATACCGGAAGAGACGAGAGTCCCGCGAAAGTCAGAAGCACTACAAGAATTCCTGCCGCAAGAGCGCCCGCGCCGGTAGTTCTGTCTTTCATTGCGGTGATGCGTTTTTCGCGGCTTCCGTGCGCCATCAAGCCGTCGCCTAAATCCAAAAGACCGTCGAAATGATTTCCGCCGGTGATTATGATAACTAATGCGATGGTTATCGCGGCAATGATGAAACTGTTCGTAAAGCCGCAAAGCCATGCAATTAATGCCGGAAGGGCGGCAATCCCTCCGGTTACATATCCTGCTAACGGATAGAGCCAGCTGTGCGCAGCGAATCGGTCAAAGTCAGCCGGCTTTCCTAACGGAAGAATGGTCGTAAACTGGAGCAGGGCTTTTACTGCTTTCATGTGCCTATCTGTTTGTTTTCTGAATGGATTAAGATACGCACTCTTAATACTTTTCACGCTCAACAATTAAAGAATGACATTCGTATCAGAACGCGTTAATTTTGAAGCAGAGTCGCCTCTTTTCGCGCTTATATTATCCAACTCAATAGTTTCACAGATACCGGGAGTTTCCGGCGCAGGAGAAGATCCGGAAAGCAGTTTTTATGTGCCGCCGCTTGATGCAGAACTGATTATCAACGGTGAGCTTTCAGGAGACCTGACTCCGAATACACCGACGGGATGTCCCACTCCCGCTGCTATTACCTTATCGATGATGGATTTAATGGGTATGCGTCCCTTGATGATTGCATCCGGGCTGAATAAGGAAGTTGTTGTTCCGCATCTGGCGTTAGGCGAGATGGCCGGAGGCGACCCGCGGGCTGAAGAGGATGCTGTGCCGAATGCACGCCTCCTTTTTGAAAAAGGACGCTGGATTGGAGAGTTTTTATCCCAGTCTCATGATATGCTGGTGTTAGGGGAATGCCTTCCGGGCGGTACTACAACCGCCCTTTGTGTGCTTCGCGCACTCGGCTATCAGGCAAAAGTA
>DALTWR010000010.1 GCA_029986975.1 Methanocorpusculum sp. | reverse complement strand
ACCCCTGATATTGCGGCAAAAGACTGCAAAGAACTCTATGAATCATTCCTTAAAGCAAGCAGCAAAGGTGCTCTTTCACGGATGTTTTCATCCGGCTACAAAGACCTCAGAGCTGAAATTCGTGCCTGTCTGAAAAATCCCGACTTATCTGATGCAGAGATTTTAACCGGTCTTCGCAATGCCAAAATTTACGCCGCAGAAGTGTCAGCGTGGGCAGAAAACAAATCCCTTTGTGCCAGTCTCTTTTCTCCGGTTTGGACAGGAGAAGATACAAACCCCGAACTCCTTGAACAATATGCAGTGTGGATTGCTGTTCTTCGTGCATGGGCTGCTGACGGAAGAATTACTGATAAAACCCTGCAGAAAATTATTGACGGAAAACTTACCGTCTGTGCGATGCTCTGCGGCGAGGTTGAAGAAAAGTATCAGGCAGCAAAGACTGCGTATGAGGCACTTATTACCCGGCTCCATATTGAAAACACCGCAGAGGCACCGGAGTTTTCAGAGCTGGAAAACACCGCAGAACACTGGGTTTCTGACATCGAGCGGCTTGAGGCGTGGAGCAGATTTTTAACCTACGTAAGTCTTGCAGAAAACACTGCAGCAGCAGACTCTGCACGGCTTGCGCTGAGCGGAAAACTTACGGCAGATGCGATTATTCCTTCATTTATCGTCGGATACATCGATTCACTCTTAAACGAAGCATACCAGACACATCCGCGTCTTGCACAGTTTGCCCAGACGCCTCATGAACAAAAGATTGAGACCTTCAAAAGTCTTGACAAAAAAATCCTCCATGAAAATGCAAAAGAACTCACCCGCAAGTTATCTGAACAGATGCCTGAACTCTTTGCCGGTGCCTCACGTGAGTCCGAGATGGGTATTCTTGCAGGTGAATTCAACCGCAAACGCGGACACATGGCAATACGTACCCTGATGACAAAAGCGGGCGGACTTATTCAGAAGATTAAACCCTGTTTTATGATGAGTCCTTTATCTGCGGCACAGTATCTCGACCCGCGTTCGGTTACTTTTGACATCATCATCTTTGATGAAGCAAGTCAGGTCAAACCCGAAGATGCTTTGGGGGCTTTGATGCGCGGAAGACAGCTTGTTGTTATGGGCGACTCGCGTCAGCTTCCGCCGACCTCGTTCTTCGACTCCGTCGGAGGAAACGAGGTCACAGATGATGACGAATGCAGCGGTGCTGCAGAAATTACCGATATGGAAAGTCTCTTGCATGCCTGCAAACAGGTTTATCCGGTTCGCCGCTTAACCTGGCATTATCGTTCACGGCACGAATCACTGATTGCCGTATCCAACGCAGAATTCTATGACGGCTCGCTTTTTGTCTTCCCGTCGCCGAAGCATGAAACAGATGACTTAGGGCTTTCCTTTGTGCACATGAAAGATGCCGTCTATGACCGCGGAAACTCAGGCGTAAACCGCAATGAGGCAAAAGCAGTTGCAGCGGCGGTCATAGAGTACTACCGGAGATTCCCGGATAAGACGCTTGGTGTTGCAACGTTTTCCTCAAAGCAGCAGGAAAGCATCAGGCGTGAGGTTGACATCCTTCTGCGCGACAATCCGGACGTAGAAACACTGATGCACTCCGAAAACGGAGAAGACTTCTTTGTCAAGAATCTGGAAACGGTGCAGGGTGATGAGCGTGATACAATTCTCATCAGTATCGGGTATGGTTTCGATGAAGAACACAAACTCTCGCGCAACTTCGGACCGCTGAATCAGGCAGGAGGAGAACGCCGTCTCAATGTCTTAATCACGCGGGCACGTGAACGCTGTGTGGTCTTTTCAAACTTCCGCGGTTATGATCTTCCAATAACGCCTGATACTCCGCGCGGGGTTGCAGCGCTTGCAGCCTTCCTGATTTATGCGGAAACGAGAAACAGTACCGTACTTTCCGATGTCGAAAATGACGCAGCAGAATCTGACCGGTTTGCGGACTCAGTTGCCCGCATGCTCACAGATAACGGCTACACAGTAACAAGAAATGTGGGATGTGCCGGATTCAGAGTTGATATTGCTGTATCTCATCCGTCGGATGCAGGTGTCTTTATGGCAGGCATTATGTGCGACGGGCAGAACTACTGGTCGGCAGAAGATGCACGTGACCGTGACCGCTTAAGAACACAGATTTTAGAAGGGCTTGGCTGGAATCTTATCAGAATCTGGGCGCCTGAGTGGTTCTGTGCGCCGAAAGAGTGTGAACAAAAACTGCTGCAGAAACTCGAAGACGCGAAAAAGCCAATATCAGTGAAGAAAAAAACGCCGACTCCAAAAGAGGAAATCCCGAAAGTATCTGAAACAAAGAAACCTGCAGCCCCCTCCGGGGTAATCTCGGATGAGGATATTTTTGAAGAGGCAGAACCTGAAACTCCGGCTGAAAAAGAGATAGAGCCGGTTAAGAAAACTCCGCGCAAAAAACCTGAGAGAAAACCGGATGAAGAAAGAAAAGCAGCCAAAGCAAAATCTGCTGCGGAAGCAGCAGTTCAGCAGATGGCAATTCTTTCTGTAACAAATCCGCCGGAAAAAGAAAATACCCCTGCTAAAGAGCCAAGAGCATGGAGAAACCTGCCGGCTGAGATTGGTTTCCCGCAGTATGTTTCTGCAAAACAGTGCATCCTGCAGAAGTATCACGAGTTCGCTTCAGTACAGGACCTTGCCTTAAAGACGGCGGTTGTAGAGATTGTCGCAGTTGAAGGTCCGATTTCAGAAAATATGCTGTATGCACGCATTAAAGAGTTAGGAAATGTTTCACGGATGACTGCATCAGTAAAGAATAGAATTTCATCCTGCATTGCAGAAATTACTGAAGACGGGCAGCTTGAACGTGATGATGAAGGGTTTGTTTCGATTCCCGACGGCAAACTTATTCCGCGCGTTCGCGGAGATAAGTGGTCTATTGCTGATGTTTCTTTATCAGAACTGCTTCTTGCAGCACAGATTATTCTGATGCGCCAGTATGCAACACCTAAGGCAGAACTTGCAAAGTTTACCGCGGCATCTCTCGGTTTCAAAGCGACGGCGCAGGTTAAAGAACGTTCTGAAAAAGCGGTTGATATGGGTATCAGACTTGGCATCATCATAGAAGAAAACGGACTCTGCACAGTGAAATCCTAAATACTACTTCTATCTAATGTATTAATATGGCATTATCTGTCGACATTATTGAAAAACTTGCAGCATTAATTACTGCTGCTTTTGGTCTTGTAGCTGCACTTGCCTGGAACACAGCAATTCAGGAGATTTTCACAACCATTTTCGGTGAGCAGAGCACTATCCCTGCAATGCTTGGCTATGCAGTCTTTGTAACCATTCTTGCAGTCTTCTTCACTGTCTGGATTGGTTTTGTTTCAGGAAAAGCAAAGAAGGCAGCTGGAACTGCAACTGAGAAAGCAAAGAAACTTGCTGCTGAAAAACTCCACAGCAAGAAAGAAGAGTAAGATAATCTCTTCAACTCATTTTTATCTCCGGATTCTCTTTTGTTTGTGCTCCTGTTAGAGCAGGTTTATTATCTCACTCGACATATTTACTAAGTATATGCCAGAAGATACAGTGCCGGAAGTTCCGGTTCGCGAACTTACTGACGAAGAAGTTCTGAAGCGTGCAGAGGAGATTAATAATGCACGTGAGCAGGCGCGTCAGGAAGAATTAAAACGTGCAGAAGAGGTTAAAAAAGCTGAAGCCGAGCGCAAAGCCGAAGAGCTGAAACGTGCAGAAGAGATCAAAAAAGCTGAAGAAGCTCAGAAGGCTGCAAAGATAGCTGAAGCAGAACGCCTGAAACGCGAAGAGGAGGCAAAAAAAGAAGAAGAACTCCGCAATGCGCGCAGACTTGTCAGCGAAGACGAAGCAAAGAAGGCCGCTGAAGCAAAAGCAGCAGCTGTCGATGAGCCGAAGAAGAAGAAACACACCGGATTAAAAGTGTTTGGCGTAATTATTCTTCTGCTCATCATCTTTGCAGGTGTTTGTGTTGCATCCGGTTCATTTACCAGCAATCCGGTATACGGAACACCGACTCTGTCATACATTTCAAACTATAATGTCTGGCTTCCGCAGGGCACTACAACTGTTGCCGGACAGCAGGTTACTGTGCTCGGCGCAGCAGATCAGATGATGATTACACTTCCGGGAATGCCTGCACAAAGGATCTCACAGGGAGAGACGGTACGGACAAATCCGGCAACGATGTCTGTTTCTCTTCTCTGGGGCGCATGGAAAGTAATGGACATCACGTATGCTGCATCATTCAAGTACATGGGTGTTACTACTGATGGGCTTGTTACCTTCCACACATCAATTGCAACTGATAAGCAGATTCCTGAGTTCCTGCTGAATGTTGTTCTATCTATGGCGGGAATTAAGTACCAGAAGGCTTAATTCCTCTTTTTTTTATGCAGCAGACGCCGCAGCATATTTCTGCAGAAAAGATACGGCAATTTCTTCCGGATGATTTCAAAGGGGAAATTATCGTTAAAGAGATGACTGCATCCACAAATTCTGATGCGAAGGAGTACGCACTTTTAGGCGCATTGGAAGGTACAGCAGTTATTGCTGAGACACAGACTGCAGGGCGCGGGAGAATGGGCAGAGTCTTTTATTCGCCGAAAGAATCAGGAATATATCTTACTATCCTTCTTCATACAACCCCTGAAACTCTGCTGAGAATAACGCCGTTTGCCGGCGTTGCTGTCTGTAAAACCATCGAAGCGTTTTCCGGCGAACAGCCGAAAATCAAATGGGTGAATGATATATTTCTCCGCGGGAAAAAAGTCTGCGGCATTCTTTGCGAAAATATCCCGCAAACATCTCTTGCGGCAGTCGGCATAGGAATAAACCTCTATCCTGCAGAGTTCCCGGACGAACTTCGCGATATTGCAGGCTCTGTGTTTACTGATGCATCCGTGGATAAAAATGCGTTTATCGGAGTTCTGATTCGAAATCTTATGGATGAATCTCTTTTCGAGGGTGCTATTTCCGAATACCGCAGGCGCTCATGTGTTGCGGGTAAAGAGATTTACTACGTAGAATGCGGCATTCTGCATGAAGCAGAGGCTGTGGCAATTGATGACAACGGCGGTCTTGTCATCTGCGAAAATGGTTTTGAAAAAACACTTGTGGCAGGAGAGATTACTCTCCGAATTAAATAATCTATTTTTCCGAACTTTCCCGAAATACTATCTCTCTTGTATTACCCGATTACAATATCATACACCGCATGCCACGATGTCGGTGAATACGAGCGGATATATTTTTCCGTAATCTCTGCATTTGGAAATGCACGAAGAATATCTGCGGTGTGTTCTCCTTCGCGTTCAACAAGTGAGTAGAGATGAATGGTACACTTCGGCGCTGCAAGTTTTGCAGCTGCTGTCAGAAATTCATACGCAGCAAAGGGCAGATTCATAATTATCCTGTCAAAGGTAAGGTTTGGAAGCATCTCCGGGATGTTTCGTGCATCTCCAATCATGGGAACAACGTTTTGAATTCTATTTGCTTTGAGGTTTTTCTGCATGATATAAACCGCATTCGGGTTTAAATCGTTTGCAATCATTAAACTGCACTTACCGCCGAGCGTCACTGCAAAGGGACCTACCCCTGCAAACATATCAAGAACCCGCTCACCATCAGCCATCTGAGATAACAGCCGCCTCCGTTCGTTAGACAAACGGGCTGAAAAATATGCGGCAGACAAATCCACAATCATTCGGTGACCATACTCGGTGTACACCGTCTCTGTTGTATTGCGGCCTGCAAGAACCTTGAAACTGCGGGTGCGGAATTCTCCTTCGACAGGAGAGGTTGCATACAAAACCGTATGCACATTCGGACGGTTCTGCAGAATCTTTTCTGCGGCAGAAACGTCGTCATCCTGCAGAATAACAAGACCTCCGACCTGCTCATGGCGTGCAAGGTCTTCCCGCACAGGACTTCGTGCAAAGTCATAGAGTTCTGCGCCGGAAATCTGTTCGGAAACCGGAAGATAGAGATATCCATCAGCAGCACGCGGACGAAATGTTTTGTCATAGATGCCGTCTGCAATAAGTTTTCTGCGGATGGTTTCCCCTTCAGAAAGCAGGACTTTTACTCCCCACTGCCGAGCGGTTTCATTACTTTCTTCATTAGTCATGTTTTGCCTCCGAAATTATTTTGGAAAGTTCTTCTGCGGCTGACTTAATGTCTGCCGCACTCACAACTGCTGAAATGACTGCAACAGAGTCCAGCCCTGCTGCAACTGCTTCTGCTGCATTATCTCTGTTCAGTCCGCCGATTCCAACCAAAGGCATCGCCGGAAATGCCTTTCGGATTTCAGAAACGAGCGAAAGGCCATGCCCTGCACCCGCATCCGCTTTGGATGCAGTACTGTACACCGGACTTACTGCAACGTAGTCAGCCCCGTCAGCGGCTGCTTTTTCTGCTTCTGCAAGAGAACCCACAGAAACACCAATGAGAAAATTTTCTCCGCAGATTTTTCGTGCAGCATCAGCCGGAATGTCATCCTGCCCCAGATGAACGCCGTCAGCACCTGACGCGAGTGCAATATCTATCCGGTCATTTACGATGAAGATTGCCTTCCCGCGGCAGATTTCTGCAATTTTTTTCGCATCTGAAAAAAGTTTCAGAGAAGATGCTGTTTTATCCCGCAGCTGAATTATAGACGCTCCGCCCGCAACCGCTTCAGATGCTATTTCTGCGTGGCTTTTTCCATGGGAAAGCATCTCATCAGTTACTACATACAGTCCGCGAATCAAAGCACAACCTCCTTTATTTTCGCATATTTAATGAAGTCATCTGCAGTCAGATTTGCCGCCGCATCAAAAAATGCGGGCTTAAAAGTCCCCGGACCTGCGGCTTTTGCCGCGGCAATCTCCCCTGCAGCACCCAGCATACAAAACGCAGAAACTGCTGCATCGTATGGCAGCGCTGCCGCAGAAAATGCAGCCATGCAGCTTCCTGCCATGCAGCCGGTGCCGGATATTTTTCCCATGAACGGGTGACCGTTAGATATTTCTGCAGCGCGAACACCGTTGGTTACGATATCTGCAACCCCGCTCACAGCAATAACAGCACCTGTCTTTTGAGAAAGCTCTGCTGCAGCTGCAGTCTGCACTATATCATCTGAATCAACTCCTTTCATCGAAGAATTAAGTCCTGCAAGCGTGTTAACCTCTCCGGCATTTCCCTTAATCACTGCAAGCGAATATTCGTTTATAAACTTATATGTGGTTTGTTTCCTGAATTCAGACGCACCTGCTCCTGCAGGGTCGAAAATGATAGGAACGCCTTTATCTGCCGCCGAATCAGCTGCAGAACGCATAATTTCGATTTGTTTATTGTCAGCTGTTCCAATATTGAGCAGCAGCGCATCCGCTTTTCCTGCAAGTTCAGCAGCATCACCCGCGTCGTTTGACATCACCGGAGACGCGCCGACACAGATGGTTACATTTGCGCAGTCGTTTATGGTTACGGCATTTGTTATCTGGAGAACGAGCGGATTCTTCTTCCTTACTTCGTTCAAAACCGAGAAGAAATCTCCCATATGCATACATGTATGCATCCTCTGACAAAAAAGCTATTTAGTACTATAAAAGCAAATAGTCTTGGTATGGAGACTCCAATAGAAAAAATTCGTTCGGGCACACTGAAACTCTATGCGTTAGAGCAGGAAATGCCAGCTGCAGAAGCCGTTTCGCTCCGGCGCGAATATATCGAAAAAGAAACAGATTCTGAACTTAAATCCATTGGAAACTACACAATCCCGGAAGATTATGCAGTAAAACACAATATTGAAAATATGATTGGCTGCATCCAGATTCCCGTAGGCGCTGCAGGACCTCTGTCTGTCAGAGGAGAATATGCCGAAGGGTCGTTTTACATCCCGCTTGCTACAACAGAGGGCGCTCTTATTGCCTCAATAAACCGCGGATGCCGCGCTGTTTCTGCTGCAGGCGGCGCTGAGGCGCGGGTTTTTTCTGACGGCATGACGCGCGCACCGGTTTTTGCAGCAGAGAGTATTTCTCATGCGGCAGAAGCTGCAAGATGGATTGAAGATAATTTCCCTCTGATAAAAGAGGCAGCAGAAGCTACAACGTCGCATGGAAAACTTATCCGCATATCAGTATTTACTGCCGGATGCAGCGTATATGTCCGCATGGTTTACAACACCGGACTATCCATGGGTATGAATATGGCAACTATTGCATCAGCCGCCGCTGAAAAAGTCATTGCAGAACACACCGGTCTGCGCCCGGTTGCATCTTCCGGAAACCTCTGCTGCGACAAAAAACCGGCAGCAGTAAATCTGATTGAGGGGCGGGGTAAAACGGTTTCAGCAGGGGTTTTCCTCACTGATGAAATCCTGAATACAATTCTGAAAACAGATGCACATTCCTTCTTCGAGGTAAATCTCAGGAAAAATATGGAAGGGTCAGCGCGTGCTGCATCGCTTGGATTCAACGCCCATGCGGCAAATGTGATTGCAGCTCTGTTCATCGCCACAGGTCAGGACCCGGCACATGTCGTTGAGGGAAGCAGCTGCATGACAACTGCAGAACTCCGCGATGGCGGCGTGTATGTGTCAGTGACCATTCCCGCACTGCAGATAGGTGTTTTAGGCGGAGGAACCGTTCTTCCCTGTCAGCATGAGGCAATATCTCTTCTCAAATGTGACAAAGGGTTAGACTCTGATGCGAAAAAGTTTGCAGAGATTGCGGCCTCTGCTGTTCTTGCAGGAGAAATTTCTCTTATCTCCGCACTCGCTGCAGGAACTCTTGCGTCTTCGCACAAAAAACTTGCACGGGGACACGCATGAACAGACTTCCCGTCAGCAGATCTCATGTTTTAGTTATCGGCTCAGGCGGTGCGGGTATTCGTGCCGCACTTGAAGCCGTAAAGTACGGCTCTGTCTGTATTGTATCCAAGACCATCACCGGAAAAGGCGGCTGTACAGTTATGGCTGAAGGAGGGATTAATGCGGCAGTTAATCCTGCGGATTCATGCAAAGCACACTTTGAAGACACCGTAAAAGGCGGCGCTTACCTAAATGACAGAGCGCTTGCAGAAGCCCTGACTGCAGACGCACCGGCACGCATCAATGAATTAATGGAGTGGGGCGCCTGCTTTGAACTGACGGAAAATGACGCTCTTGCCCAGCGCCCCTTTGGCGGACAGAAGTTTGCCAGAACCTGCTACGCGGGAGACCACACCGGGCATGAGATTGTCATGACACTCTTAGAAAAACTGCGCGGGTCTGATGTGGAAATCCGTGACGAAACAACGGTTCTTTCCCTGATTACATCAGGGGGTGCGGTCTGCGGTGCGGTAGTCATCGATTCTGCAGGAAACCTGTCAGCGATAACCGCAGACGCAGTTGTTCTTGCAACGGGGGGCGCCGGGCAGCTTTATCCGGTTACCACCAACTCAACAGCCGGAACCGGTGACGGCTATGCTTTAGCTTACAGAGCAGGAGCTAAACTCATCGACATGGAAGAGGTGCAGTTCCATCCGACCGGCGCAGTAAAACCCGCAGACTCACGCGGGCGTCTTATCACTGAAGCGGTCAGAGGAGAAGGCGGCATCCTTCTCAACGCAGCAGGCGAGCGGTTTATGGTAAACTATGATGCAGAGCGGATGGAGCTTTCTACGCGAGATGTAGTATCGCGTTCCATCTCAACGGAAATTTCCGAGGGGCGCGGCACGCCGTCCGGCGGTGTTTTCCTTGATGTGTCGCATCTTCCATCCGATGTTATCGAGTCCCGCCTTCCTCTGATGCTTTCGCAGTTTTTGAAATCAGGTATTGACATCAGAAAAGAGGCGATGGAAGTAGCCCCCACAGCTCATCACTTCATGGGCGGGGTTGCTATCTCTCCTGAAGGAAAATCCAGCGTCGCAGGTCTTTTTGCCGCAGGGGAAGTCTCAGGAGGTGTGCACGGCGGAAACAGACTGGGCGGAAATGCTTTAGCCGACACACAGGTCTTTGGAAAACGAGCGGGAGAGTCTGCAGGAAAATACACAGGTCTTTGTGCAGCTGATGCCGCATCAGCCGCAGAAGAGGCACTCCTTCGCACGGAAAAAGAGATTGAGTCTCTTTATTCCGGCACAGTATCTCCCGCATCCGTAAAGAAAGAGCTGCAGAATCTGATGTGGAAAAATGTCGGCATTTACCGCAATGAACTCGACCTCAGAGTTGCGGAGCGTGAGATTAAACGGCTTACATCTGCGAAGCTGAAGATAACATCGGTCACAGAAGCTGCAGCAGCGTTTACGGTGAAAAACATGCTGACCGTTGCAGCACTTGTAGTAAACGGCGCACTTCTTAGGAGAGAATCCCGCGGAGCACACACGAGAAC
>DALTWR010000216.1 GCA_029986975.1 Methanocorpusculum sp. | reverse complement strand
GTACGCAATTCTGTACGGTAAAAATAGTTTGTGTCATACAAACACAAACCGTTTCAAAAACAGACCAAAAGGGAAGATAGATTACTTCCCCTGCATCTTTTTCTCAGCTTCTGCTTTACATTCGCGGGCACGTTCAATTAAGTCGCGGCGGTTTTCTCCGGCGCAGGAAAGACACTGATTAAATGCAGCAACCGCTTCCTCATACTGTTCAAGCATCAGCAGTTCATAACCTTTGTTAAAGAGAGCATCAGCATCATTCGGGCGGGCGATTAAAACACGGCGGAAGCAGTCGTATGCTTTTTTGTGGTCGCCTAAAATACTCAAAGAAAGACCTTTGTTGTTCATAGCACCAGTCATAGACCGCTCAAACTTCAGCGCCTTGTCAAAACATCTGACAGCTTCTTCATGGTCGCCGAGTTTCGCAAGAGCGTTTCCGCAGTTGAAGTGACCGACAGGGTTTCCGGGAGCAATCTCGATGGATGCATGGTAGCAGTTTACTGCATCGCGGTATTTTCCTGCGGCATAGAGAAACTCCGCACGGTTAAACCAGTGTTCAGGTGCTCTTGGCTCATTCTTACAGATTTCAGCCATAATGGCGTCTGCCTCTTTATACTGTTTTTTCCGTGCGAGAATACGGGCATGACTTGTCAGATACACAACATCATCCGGCGACAGTTCGATTGCTTTTAAGAAATATTCATCAGCTTCATCAAAGCGTGAAAAGGATGCTAAGGCATCTCCTTTGTTGTGATAATAGACCGCCGTATTCGGACGAAGGGAAATCGCCTTATCATACGCTGCAAGCGATGCCTCTTCGTGTTTTAGAAGTGCCAGCATCCTGCCTTTCTCATGCCATGCTGCAGGGTTTTCCGGATCTGCTTTCAGTGCCTCATCGAGACAGTGCAAAGCCCCTGAATAGTTATTCCTGCGCATAAATGCTGCAGCGTTTGAAAGCCACATGGCTGAGTCTGCTGATGATACCTTTGATGAGGTTTTTCTATCCTCTTTTTTTCTGCTGAATAATCCCATAATCAGTGCTGCCTGAGCTTCTGCTCAACTTTTTCAAAGAACGTGCGTCCGACATCTGCGAAAAGAGCCGGTGAATCTGCCTTTCGGATGAGGATTTCTGCTTTACCGCCGATGTCATACTGGTCTTTACCATCGATTGCCAAAACCGCAGATTTGTTAGGAGATGTCATCTCGATTCTCAGCGCCGCAGAAGAACTGACAAGATACGGACGCGAGGAAAGCATGTAAGGGGCAATAGGTACTAAAAGAATCGCTTCAAGTGAAGGGTCGATAATAGGACCTCCGGCACTCATCGCATACGCAGTTGACCCTGTCGGCGTACTTACAATCAGACCGTCAGCGCGGAACGAATCAATCTTCTGCCCGCCTGAGTAGATGGTAAATGAAAGCATCTTTGCAGGTCTTGAGGTAACAATCACTGCCTCATTTAATGCTGCTCCTAAGTCGCGACCTTCGCACGTCACAGAAATTCTCATGCGCGAATCAATTTTCAGCGGCAGGTGTAATGATGATATTGCCTGCGTCAGATTCTCCCGCTCAACATCAGTAAGAAAACCGACCAGACCCTGATTGATGCCTAAGACCGGAATCTGTTTTTTCATGAGCCGCACCGCACGAAGCACACTTCCGTCTCCGCCTATCACAAGCACCATGTCTGCATCGCAGGATTCGAGCTGAACACCGGAGTAGCCAAGTTCTGCGGCGATAGACTCCTCATAGATTACCTCATGCCCGAGATTTGAAAGCTCCCAGCCGAGAGACTGCGCAAGGTCAACCGGTTCTTTTGAATCAATCTTTGATACAATACAGATTTTCATAGTGACCTCATCATTGATGAAAGAATTTCATGCATCGGTTTGTTTGCGCCTAATAAACAGCGCCCGCATCTGACATCATCCGGAAAGACACATACGTCTCCTTCCGGAAGAGAGACAACTCCTCCCGCCTCTTCTAAAATAAGAATCGCAGCGGCTGCATCAGTAATGCGCAGCGTTCCGCGCAGATCAAGAAAACCCTCAAGGCGCCCACATGCGACATAACAGAGTTCAAGCGCAGACGCGCCGAACTTGCGGCTTCTGCGCGCAGAGTATCCGGCATCGAGCAGTTTTTTCATCATCAAAGACGGCGCATAAACTGAAAGCGCACTGACATTTAATCCTGATTTTTGGGATGGATGAATTGCTTTTCCATTTAAGAAAGCACCTTTGCCCTTAACCGCTGTAAATAC
>DALTWR010000215.1 GCA_029986975.1 Methanocorpusculum sp. | reverse complement strand
GAGTATGATATAGTATAAATACTTTTTGTGAGTTCCGGTAAACACGAAGCCGCGCAAAAAAGAGATTATAATTTATCTGCAATCTTTTTAAGAAGCTCTTCCTTCGACCCCGCAAACTCAACAAGAACCCTTCCTTCACTCGTAAACCAGCGTGACGGATGATTTTTAGCCTCCTCAACAGGTATAAGACCTGCTGCACGCACTGCGCGGGAAAGTGCTGCACGGTTCATATCTCCCACAGCTGCTGTTTTTGCCACACGGCGGCCTTCTTTGCGGGAGAGCTTTGCATTAAAGTAACAGGGATAGAGAATTCTCTGCGTCATAGTATGCTTATTAGTTTCTCCTGATGCCCTATAACTTTGCGTATCTATAAACCATTTGATAACAAATAATACTGCATGCATCACGTTGACGTGTCAATGGAAGCTGAGATTTACGGCGCAAACAACAAACTTGCAGAACACAACGCAGAACACTTCAAAGAACACGGTGTTCGTGCCTTCGATCTGCTTGGTGCTATCGGCTCCGGAAAAACCTCCCTGATTGAAAAAATTGTACCTGAGTTTAAGAGCCGCGGACTTACCACTGCAGCTATCGCAGGAGATGTCTATGGTGATGACGATTTCCAGAGAATCGTTCAGACCGGCATTCAGGCATTCAATGCAAACACCGGAAAAGAATGCCATCTGGATGCACACCTTGTCCACCATGCATTAGACCACTTAGAACTTGACAATGTAGATATTTGTCTCATTGAAAATGTTGGAAATATGGTCTGCCCAACTGATTTCAAACTCGGCGCTGAAAAAAGAATCGTTGTCATCTCCACCACCGAAGGAGACGATGTGGTAAACAAACACCCGATGATGTTCCGCGACTGCCAGATTGCAGTTATTAACAAAGTCGATCTTGCAGAAGCCGTCGGCTGTAATGTTGAGCGTATGGTAAAAGACATCAGGCGCTACAACCCTGAGATGATTATCATCAAGACAAACCTCAGGAAAGGCGAAGGCGTAAAGGAAGTTGCAGACGCCATCCTTGCCTGAGGTTTAATATACAAAAACAACTAATAAATATAGGACTCTGGAAAAAACTGATGATGTCGTCATTGATATCTTCATCAGAGATACTAAATTTAGGAGATACTAAAAAATGCTTTGGCAGGGAAAATCAACCCGTAAATCCACCGGCGGACGCTACCACGCAGCCCGCGGAAAGAGACGGACCGAGATTGGAAGATCTCCGGCAGATACCGTCATTGGAGAGATGAAAGTAAAGACCATCCGTGTAACCGGAGGAAACACCAAGGTCCGCGCATTAAAGGCAGACTTTGCAAACGTCAGCGACGCAAAGACCGGAAAAGTTCAGAAGGTTAAGATTTTATCTGTTGCAGAAAACGCAGCAAACCCGAACTATGTCCGCCGTAACCTTATGACCAAAGGCGCAGTTATCGCAACTGACCTTGGTAAGGCACGCATTGTAAGCCGCCCGGGTCAGGACGGAGTTATCAACGCTGTCTTAATCGAGTAAGTACGGGTAGAGAAAGCCGCTACGTAAAAATCGTGCCGCAACGGCACGAATGATACTTTTTTACAACAGATTCTTTATTGCTTTTTACGTTGATATAATGATGGACTATGGGAGAATTTGAAACAACAGCTGCAGCGCCCTTTATCCATATGCGTATTTCTGCTCTTTCGCAGATGAAACTGATTTTCTACTACACGCAGGATAAGCGGTGGATGGGAATTGATGATGCAAAGAAACTGATTGCCCGCGCTCTCGCGCGCGGCTGCTATCTCAAAGATGAAAAAGGAGAGTTCACCCTCGCTGAGGCTCTGAAAACTGAAAAGATTCCCTTGGGATTTAAGCCGACTGATGCAATTTTTGCTGAAGATGACATCCCTGATATTAATCCGATTGAAAGCATTTTAAACGCGGTTGCGGCAGATACAGGAAAAGACAGGAGGACTCTTACAGCGGAATTAAGTGAAATCCGGAAAAAATTTGACAATCTCATCGCAGATGATGCAGCTGTGGTAATTCTTGCAAAAAGATACGGACTTGATGTGTCGCCCTATCGTGCAGAACTTCTCCGTGAACTTGAGGGTGTGTAAGAATCACTTAAGAATCTTTAAATACTTCCCGAACCAACTAATTAAAGCACATAGGTGCTTAAGGACTCGTGGTCTAGCTGGCTATGACGTCGCCTTGACATGGCGGAGATCCTGGATTCGAATTCCAGCGGGTCCACTATTTTGTTGTTTTAGATAT
>DALTWR010000214.1 GCA_029986975.1 Methanocorpusculum sp. | reverse complement strand
TTAAGACCGCATTCATAGTGATTCTGATCGCATCTTTTGCACCGGATGTGACAAGAATCTGTTTCTGCCAGTATGCAAGATGATTTTCGCGGTTGAGTTTTTCTGAAATTGCTTTTGTGAGTTCCGGAATTCCGCGGGACGGGGCATAATGAGTCTCGCCGCGGGCAAGCGCGTCTGCAGCGGCCTGTACAATGTGTTTCGGGGTTGCAAAGTCAGGCTCACCTACAGCGAGGCTGATTACATCAATTCCTTCTGCAATCATTTCCTTTGATTTGTTGTTCATCGCCATGGTAGCCGAAGGGGGAACCGCGGTGATGTTTTCTGAAAGAGGCAACATGATAATAAGTTTCGGTTATGATAGTATAATAGATTGTTGCCGCATGCAGTTTGGCAAATTGTTTTTCGTCTCTCTGTTTACAGGTCCGCGGCATCAATATCCAAAGGGATTACTATATCTAAAACCAATATATTCTGTATGAGTGACGCAGCAGTTGCCAAGTGGGATGCAGGATTCCGTGCGGCAGATATGGTAAAAGACGGGATGTTTGTCGGACTTGGGACCGGTTCTACCGTTTTTTTTGCAATGGAACGTCTGGGAGAGAGAATTAAATCGGAAGGGCTCCGGATTTCAGGAGTGCCTACATCGTACCAGACCGCGCAGCGCGCGGAAGAGTACGGGATTCCGCTCACAACACTTTCGCTCCATCCGAAACTTGATATCGCAATTGATGGTGCTGATCAGGTCTCTCCGGAGAAGTATCTGATTAAAGGGCGCGGCGCAGCACGTCTGCGCGAGAAAATTGTTGCCGATGCAGCTGACCGGTTTGTTGTTGTTATCGATGAATCAAAGTCTGTCACGGGATTGTCAGCAGCAGTCCCGCTGGAAATTCTTCCGTTTGCCTACGGCAGTGTCTGCCGCAGGCTTCGCGAGCTTGGCGGGGATGCGGTTATGCGGTGCGGTGTGAAAAAGGACGGTCCTGTTGTTTCCGATAACGGGAACTTTATCTTTGACTGTGCGTTTGGAGAGATTGCTGAGCCGAAGAAACTTGAGGATTCGATAAACGCGATACCGGGTGTTCTGGAGTGCGGAATTTTTTCGAAGCTGACAGACAAGACGACAGTTATCATCGGAAAACCGTGAGGTGACGGGTATGTCTTCCGGAAAAAAAATCGCAGTGCTTGCATCAGGACGCGGGTCAAATTTCCAGGCACTTCTGGAAAGCATTGCCGCAGGAAAGATTAACGGGCACTGTGTTGCGCTGATAACCGATAACAAAGATGCGTTTGCTGTTGAACGTGCAAAAAAAGCAGGGATTCCGGTAATTGTCCATCATTTTAAGGATTATCCGTCGAGAGATGCTTATGAGAAAGATCTGCTTTCATCGATGCAGAAAACCGGCGCGGATCTCTTTGTCTGCGCAGGGTATATGCGGATAATCGGGGCAGAGATAGCAAATGCATTTGCAGGGAAGATGATTAATATTCATCCTGCTCTTCTTCCTTCATTTCCGGGGCTTCACGGACAAAAACAGGCGCTTGACTATGGTGTGAAAATTGCCGGATGTACTGTACACTTTGTGGATGCAGGTGTTGATTCGGGTCCGGTTATTGTGCAGCGTGCAGTCCCTGTGCTTGATGATGATACGGAAGATTCACTCTCGGATAGAATTTTAGAGCAGGAGCATATTGCATACACTGAAGCCGTATCGCTTTTCTGCGAGGACCGGCTTCGGATTGAAGGACGCCGTGTCCGTGTTCTTCCGCGGACATAAATCGTGATTGGATATTTTGTATGGCAAAATATGAGAAAGGTGTTTCAGTAAAAGAGATTGCACGTGAGCGCATCGGGATTCTTCTTAGTGCTGCGAAGGAAAACCGTGCCTCACCGGAAGTTTCTGCGCGGTATGTTTCGCTTGCGCGTGCTGTATCTATGAAGCAGCGCGTCAGGTTTACGAAAGAGCAGCGCCGCTCTTTCTGCCGCAGATGCGGAGCATATTTTGTCCCCGGGGAAAATCTTTCGGTGCGTGTATTTCGCGGACGGGTAATTTATACCTGTAAATCATGCGGTGCGGTGTACCGGGTTCCGTTATCAGAAAAACCAGTTCAGGGTAAAGAATCAGAGGATATGGGTATACAAAAAAGGAGGGTTAAATTATGACAATAGAAAGAAAACGTGACGAGTCTTACATCCAGACGCTGAAGCCGACCGTCTGGGTCGGGAAAAACGGATTCAGCGGAGAAATTGCTGAGGAGCTGAAGCGCCAGCTGAAGGTTCGCGGAGTTATTAAAGTGA
>DALTWR010000213.1 GCA_029986975.1 Methanocorpusculum sp. | reverse complement strand
GTTTCGCGCGCAAGTTTTGCGCTGGGAGTGAGTTCCCCATCAGAAAACATCTGCTCAACGCGCTTTAACGTAGCCTTTGCTGTATCTGCTGCCCACATGTCGCGTGTCTCGCGGTCAACAACCTGAATAGACTCGGCGCGGACAGAAACAAGAACTCTTCCGTCAGGCGTAGTATAAGCATTCGGTTTACCCACAACTGTTACGAAAGAAGGCATCTCAGTATCAATCTTAGCCATCTGAAGCATTGCCTCCGGCTGATACGAGCTGGCACTGATATAAAACATACCTGTCGGGTCAGATACTTTTGCACGGTAAGTTACATTCTGATCACCGCCTTTTACCTTATCAGTAATTGCACCCGAAATTAGAATACGGTTGCAGCGTTCTCCTGTCGGAAGCAGAAGATATGTCGGGCTTTTCTCATCAGACTCATCTTTTATCGTCTTTGTTGCTTCGCGCAGCTCTGCAGCAAACACACGTTTTGCCGGCTCACGTTCATACCGCGTCTGTATCATATCGCTCATAATGCACCTCCGGCATTTCCTGCCTGATTCATTAACACTGCAATCTCATTCGGATCATATTTCTTAAACTCAGCTTCCTCAACAATGAATAAATCATTAAACCATCTTCCTTTGCAAACCATATAGCGTCCGCCGAGTTTTTCAGTCAGCTGAATCTGTACCTCATCAGAGCCAAGCGGGCTGCTTGTTCCGATATCTATTGCCGTATCAAGCGTCATTCCGGAAAGTGCTTCTGCAATCTCACGGTTAATCAGAATACTGTGGGCTTTGTTCCCATCATCAAGGAATCCTCTGATTCGTAAGTCATAGTTGAAGTTCATCTGAATCTCATGAATCGGACAGAGATTCTGTTTTGATAAAACTCTGCCGCATCCTTCAACCGGACATCTTTTGATAAGACCTGAACCTTTTGCAATCTGTACCAGATTTCCTTCAAGAACATCAAGTGTTCTGCCGACCTCAAGAGAACCATCTTCGGCAGTTATCTCTGCACGGTTTAACGAAAGTGAAAGTCTTCCATTATACTCATCCACTTTGGCATTCTTAATTGTATAGACTTTGTTCAGCTCAAGCGGCTTTGAAACATCATCCTTCCAGAGAACAAACTTCATCCGGTCAGACTCATCGCCCACAAGCCCGGTCTGCAGCATTCTGTCACTGCGGCTTTCCCACTCTTCGATGAACTTGACATGAACACTTGCATATCCGGGTTTAAGATAATGCAGAGGTGTTACCGGAAGCGGCTCGGAAGGAACTTCTACCTTCTGCCTGACAGCAACCGAAGGCATGCTGTCTCCGTCTTCTTCGAGCCAGATTGCTGTATCTAATGAGACTGAAATCCGGCCGTTGAACTCACTTGCGGATGCATAGTATATGGTATAGACCGAACCTAAATTCAGGTTCTCTTTTTCAGAACTCTTCCAGATAATAAATTTGACTCTGCCCGTCTCATCTGCAAGAAGACCGTTCTGGCTCATCTTATCAGAATTAAGACTCCATTCATCAATGAATTTTGCGCGAAGACAGGGAACAACCCCGGTCTTGATTGCAGCAATCTGCGTCGGCGATGCAGGCACAAGACAGCGCTCATCGGTAATTTCAGAAATCTTTGTTCCCGAGTGCATCTTAAGATTCAGAGAACCTCTGAATGAATCAACAATTGCTGACTCAATACGATACCATTTCTCTACCTCAAGTACCGGCAGGTCTTCTGCCTTTGCAAACGTAACAAACTCAATAGCCCCGGTGCTGTCTGCTGCGATACCGCTCTGAGAAATTGCAGTACTGCGCGGAGGAATAAGGGACACTATCTTTACTTCTAAAGTAACCCACTCGCCTTCCTGAATATCAGCAATGTTTCTCAGCTCGTTTGTCGTGGTAAATGACGACACAGTCTTCTGCACCTCAGGGATTTCGTACTTCTTGTACAGGTCCGAGAGGACTTTGCGTTCAGCTTCAGTCGGCACCACGCCGAAATCGTTAATGTAGGCTGACAGCTTGTCAAAAATACTGTTCTTGTCCGGAGAAACTCCTTTTGATTCTAAGTTCTGGGAGATTCTGTCGGTAATCTGCTGGATCTGTTTTGCATCCATAATGATCTCCACTTACAACTTTGCTTTACTGGTATATAAACCCCTGACCGCGCGGTGCGGAAGTGCTCAAAAAAGAGCTGTCATGAAAAAATCAGAGCAATTTAAAGACTCTGTTTCAAAAATAGATTTGTATATGAGCTTAAATTCACTTCCGCGCGAGATTATTTCCATGCATCAACCATAGC
>DALTWR010000212.1 GCA_029986975.1 Methanocorpusculum sp. | reverse complement strand
AATTGAACAGATGAAAATCTTTATTTTTGTGCCGGTAGAATACTATGCAGGAATACAATATGAAATATTACTCCTCAAAGAGCAAATAGATGAGACTGATAAAACCGTAGAGCACAAGAGTGAGCATAAGTGAGCATATCAGAAACGCTTACAATTCCGCCCCAAATAATCCCTCAAAACCGAAAACACACTTTCAAAAACCGTTTTCAAAAAAGTGAGCACAACTTTTTGAAAACTTCCTTATCTTTATAGAGATAGTTCCTTATAGTAATACGTATTTTCCGCAAAGTTATGCTCACTTTTAGAAAATAGACAAATAAAGACTTAAATTAGAAAACAGAGCAGAATAACAGCTTAAAAAGTGAGCATATCGAAACGCTCACTTACGCTCACTTATGCTCACCCCCTCTTACCTACTCCCTGATAACCCGCACTCCCGCCTCATCTGCCGTCTCCAAAGCAGCGGGCGTAACATCTCCATTAAGTACAAGCACCGGAATTTTAGCGATGATAATTTTTCTCATCGTTTCAGCCGGACAATTCCCGCGTAAAACAGCAAACGTCTCACTCGGATTCACGCCTGCCTTCAAAGCAGAACCGATAATCCGGTCTGCTGCATTCTGAGCGGTGATATCATCCGCTGAAGAAATCAGAGAGCCGCCCGCAGAGAAAAGCCCTGCAGAATACCAGAGCGACATAGGAACGTTAGCAATCGCCGCTTTGCATATTTCTTCAGAGACTGCGTATCCACATTGGACTGTTCCAAGTTTTCCGCTGTCGAGAAACGATGAAGCACCGCCGCATCCGGCTAAAACGGTTTTTCTCGAAAGAAGAATCGTGTACGGGTCTTTGGTAACCACGCTTGCCTGAGTATCGGTGATAATAACCGACTCAATATCCTCAAGTGACGCAATAACACGCTCGGTAAATAACGCACCGAGGAGAAGAGACTCTTTTTCTTCTGACGTTTCAGCGTGCGTCATAATCGTCAGTGCCGCACGTCCGTTTACAATAATCTGCAGCGGAAATTCCTTGTATGCTTTTCTTTCGTTCATATCTGTGTTCATGTTTTCTGTCATTTATCTCACCATGCGGGAAATCTCTTCGACGGTGGCTGTGAGCATATCAATATCGTCATCAGTGTTGTAGCAATACGCAGATGCCCGGACTGTGCCTCCCGTTTTTCCGGGAAGGAGTTTATGAATCAGCGGCTGACAACAGTGTTCGCCGGATCTGACCATAATTGCTGCAGCTTCATCAAGGAAGTAGGCGACCTCATGCGGATGTACGCCTTCTACGGTAAATGAAACAGAGCCGGTCAGCTGAGCATTAGCGGGCGTATAGACAGTAACGCCGTCGATATCACGTAAATCCTTACACATCTTTTTCCCAAGCGATTCAGAGTGGGCGGAAACATTTTCCATCCCAAGCCGCGTCAAATAGCGGCAGGCTTCTGCTAAACCTATGGCGCCGATTACATTCGGCGTTCCCGCCTCATACTGTGCAGTGCCCCCGGCTGTTGTAAACGTATGTCCGCTAACCGTTCCAACCATGCCCCCTCCAACGTAAAGCGGCTGAATTTCGGGTGCATCATCAGCCATCCAGAGACCTCCTGTACCCATAGGTCCCATCATCTTGTGTCCCGAAAAACAGAAGTAGTCGCAGCCGAGTTCTTTGAGGTTAATCGGGAGATGAGGAGCTGTCTGAGCGCCGTCAACGAGTAAGAGAATATCTTCTTCGCGGCAGATTTTTGCTATCTCTTTTACCGGGGCAACTGTTCCAAACACATTTGAGGCATGACCGACTGCTATCATACGGGTATCTTTAGTAACCGCTGCTGCAATATCATCAGGCGATATGATGCCGTTTGTACCTCCAACTACATCAACGCCGGCGATTTTTCCTTCGCGTTCGAGTGAAAACCATGGCAGAATATTTGAGTGATGCTCCTGAAGCGGTACAATAATTCTATCTGTCGTATTCCACGAAAGACCGTGAGCTATCAGATTTGTTGATTCTGTTGTATTACGGGTAAACGCAAGCCGTCCGGATTCTCCGCCGAAGAATTTTTGTATGACCTCACGCGATTCTTCAAACTTATGTGTGGCAAGTCTTCCTAAGCGGTGAACACCGCGCCCGACATTCGCACGGTAATGAAATTCTGCATCATTTTGCGCCTCAACTACCTGACGCGGAGACAAAGAGGTAGCTGCATTATCCAGATAAATGATGTGTTTTAAGATCGGAAAATCTGCCCTGATTTCTTCTGCGGAAAACATTATCAACCCGCCATTTTAAATAACATGTGTATGTATTTCTCACAGAATAATATATAGGTATCC
>DALTWR010000211.1 GCA_029986975.1 Methanocorpusculum sp. | reverse complement strand
GAACTGAGGAAAGTGCTGAAAGAATTAGTTTGGATGATTCTTTTGTCCACGGTGCCGATAGCAACGCGGCATAATCAATTTCCATCTTCAAATCAGGGTCAGTATCTACAGCGTTCGCCTTTGCAAACTCCGTCACAAGAGATGCTATGTCATTATCAGATGCAGTAAAAATGAACTCAGCAGTTCCCGGGATAACGTTCTTTGCAGACCCTCCGCTGCAGGATATGAGTTTTACCTCATGCAGTTCTGAAAGAAATGCAGCAGCCATCTTTATCGCATTCAGTCTTCCGGAATCAATCATGATGCCTGAGTGACCGGAACGCAGTCCTGATACAGTTAATTTATAGCCGGAGGATACCCGCATCTCTTCCCGTTTCGGATGAAATGTCACATCAACAACAGCCCCTCCGGCGCAGGAGATACAGACAGAACCCCATTCCTCACTGTCTATATTGATGAGAGCATCAGCAGATAGCCATTCTGCGGAGATATTTTTTGCTCCGTTCATCGACGTCTCTTCATCAGCGGTGAAAATACAGTTGAAACTGCAGCCCTTCAGTTCAGCGGAGACAAGTGCATCAAGCATGACAGCCATCCCTGTGCCGTCATCAGCACCGAGACTTGTTTCTTCAGCATACATCCACCCGTCTTTGACATAGGTTTTTATCTCATCTTTTCCGAAGACAAAAGAAGACCCATCGCGAACGGCAGGCACCATATCCTGATGTGCCTGAAGAATAATGTGCTTCTTAGAAGACCCCTGATGTTTTATCAGAATATTTCCCGCAGCATCTTTTTTCCACTCAAGATTATGTTCTTCTGCAAATGATATCAGATAACTCTGTATTGCAGAAAGTTCTCCGCTTGGGCGCGGAACTTTGGTTATTTCTTCAAAATATTTCATATCTGTTATTTGTCTGACTGAATGCAGATTTGTACTCCAACTATGTATTGGGCGAAAATAGTATTTATGAATACTGAATCCGACAAATCAGTTGAGGGATAATTCAGTATGGGGAATTCTGTATCTGCAGAGTTCCGCCCAAAAAAATGATTTATGCGGATTTAATCTTATAGGCAAGACCCGCAGAATCAAGAGCCGCTTTTATCTGAACGTCCTGAATCGAGTTAACCTGCGGGACTGCTATAAGTAAATCTTTTCCTTCTGCGTTACGCTGTTTTGCCCACGTGACAAATTCATTCCAGTTGTTTGCCGGTGCATTTGCTGAGACAAGAAGGGCAGAACCTTCGGTCATAATGGGGGATACAATCTTTAATCCCGGCTGGGTGTCGATAGAGTTAAGGAACGGCGGAGTGCCTGCAACTGCGTACTGGATACCGTTTGTCTGAAGAAGTGACATTAAGTTTGGTCCCCCTGAGCCTGCGATAAGTTTTACTGTGCAGACTTTCTTGTCGTTTACATATAATTCTGCCTCTTCTACAGGTCCAACCTTTTCTGAAACAGGTTTAAGATAGACGCCGTAGTTGTCCTTGAAATATTTCCAGTCTTTTATGATGATGAAAAGCGGTGCGTCGTGGTCGCTCTGTAAATATCCAATGCTGATTCCTTCAGAGGTCGGAACAGGGAACTTGTCTTTGCTGTCGATAATCTTCTTTGCTGCATCATACGGTGCAAAGTCGTAAACCAGAGCTTTGGTGTCCTCTTCGCTTGTGGAACGCAGGTTGCTTACAATGGTTCCTAAGTTTCTCTGAATCTCTAAGAACTCTGTGTTGCTTGCAAGCCACTCAGGAGTGATTTCTGTTGAGAAACGGATAGTTGGAAGCGATGCTTTCAGAATGTCAACGCCGTCAACTGATTTGTCGCCGAAGGTCGGTTTTGATGAACCATAGAGCCAGTCTGCTGCAAGTTCTGCGGATTTTTCCGGATAGTCGTTGATGTACTTGTTTCCAAGAAGCATGAGTCCGGTAAGAACTGTTGCTAAGTCTTTGTTTTCAAGTCCTGCTTTGTTTGCACCAAAGACACAGCAGGTATGGTCTTTCCAGGTCTTTCCGTCGGCACGCGGGAGATCCTGAGAGTAGGAAACAACCTTTCCGATGCCTGAAACAGTAGCTGCTGCCACATTCGGCTGCCAGTTAATCATTCCGTCAACCTGCCCTAAGGCGAGAGAGTTAATCTGCTGACCGGCAGCAATCTCCACGAGTTCAACTGTGGGTTTTCCGGAGTTGGTATCTCCTCCGACACATCCCGCTGTGAAGATAACTGCTAAAGCAACAAGTACTGCTGCTCCTGCGAAAAGCATTTTCTTCTGCATAATTATTCATTGGAGTTCATGAATATATTAATTGATGCATACGAAATGTATAATATTATCCAGCTTGATAT
>DALTWR010000210.1 GCA_029986975.1 Methanocorpusculum sp. | reverse complement strand
GGTCGGCAAGCTCTTTGTGCAGAGCATCAACAAACACCTGACTCTCACGCGGGAACAGCTTCAGCTTATCCTCGGATGCCTTGTTTGAACCAAGCAGACCATACATCTCGTTATAACCGCTGCCGTTAACAGGCTCAGTCATAATATCATCCATTCCCAGAACAATCTCGGCGCCGGCTGCTTTTAACAGACGCTTTGAACGCTCGCGGGTGTGAATATCACAGGTTAAGACACGCTTCGTGTAAGGCAGAATCGCGCGGCAGTCGTTTGCAAAGATAACCTCAACCTCTGCGCCTGCGTCGCGGATGATATTTGAGTAATATTCAACATAGTCAACGCCGGTAAAGGGGTGTACAACTTTGCCGAACAGTTCTCTAAACTGTGCAAGCGTTAAAACATCCTTATACGGGTCAATTCCTTTCTCATCGAGCGCATCCCATGATAACAGATGATTTCCAACCTCATCAGACGGATAAGAAAGCATAAGAACAACTTTCTTTGCGCCAAGGGCGATGCCTTTTAAGCACATCGCAAATCTGTTTCTTGAAAGAATCGGGAAAATAACACCGATAGTTTCACCCTTCAGTTTTGCTTTAACATCGGCTGCGATATCTTCAACAGATACGTAGTTATTCTGGGCACGTGCAACCACAGATTCAGTGACTGCAACAATATCACGATTCTGAAGTGAAAATCCTTCTGATTCTGCAGCAAGAAGAACAGAATCTGCTGCAATCTTCGCTAAGTCATCGCCGCTCCGGATAATAGGAGTGCGTATGCCGCGAACAACGGTACCAACCATTCTTTCCATTTGGTAAAAATCTCCTATATTCATAGGACATTATTACTTTTAAGGTTTTTCAAGAAAGTAATAATAACGAACCAAGCATATATATACCAAACAAATGGCGGAAACAAGTAAATACCTAACCATTAACGGAATCGAAGTAAAAAGTCCGGTTTTTCTTGCGTCTATGGCGGGAATTACTGATGCAGAATACGTTAAAGAACGAGCCGAATTCTGTGGAGGGGCGTTTTTAGGCGGATTCAGCATTGATGATGCCGCAAAAGCCGCGTCAAAAGAGATGGAAACCTGCGGACGAAAAGAGTTTTCAGCGAGTCTTTCAGATATCAAAGCTGAACTTGATTCTCTGCGCGGTTTAAACCTCGTCCTCGGCGTAAATCTGCGCGGAACATCCGCAGAATCATATCTTACCGCCGCAGAAGCGTTAGGAAAAGATATCATCTATGAAATTGATGCACACTGCAGACAAAAACCGATGATGGACGCCGGCGCGGGCGAAGCGCTGCTTTCAGATAAGGAAAAACTCTGCAGCATTGTATCCGCTCTGCACAAGGCAGGATACACGGTTTCGGTAAAGTTCCGCGCCGGAATTGTCAATGAGTGTGAACTTGTTCACGCTCTTTGGAAGGCAGGAGCTGACATTCTCCATGTTGATTTGATGGACTTTGGATACCAGATGGTAAGAAAAATCAGAAACACAACCCCACTGATTCTGATTGCAAATAACGGAGTTACCACTGACGAGGTCATGATGGATTACTTCTCGCACGGTGCTGACTTAGTCTCTCTCGCCCGCGGGGCATCTCCTGCTCTTCTCAAATATTTATCTGAATACATAGATGCATCCGCTGATGAAGTCGGCTGGTATAACGCGCCGAAACAGCTCTGCCGCGGCGGCGATTTACGTGCGCTTGCCTTCTGCTGTATGCCGATGAAAAGCTGTGCGTTAATTCCGACGCTGTCGGCAATCGGTCTCGGGCATGAAGAGTATATGGCGCTTAAAAACAGCGCTGTTACAGGAACACCGTTAGCACAGGGTGATAGTACCTGTTTCGGAAGTCTTGCCTACTGCTGCAAGTCGTCGTCTCCTTGTATGTTCCGCGATATGACGCTGATGTCAATCGGACTTGCAAAGCCTGAGTACATGCGTCTGAAACGTGAGCTTTCAAAGCGCATCATAGAACGCATCTTTGAAGGTGAATAATACGGCTGACGCAGTTTCTGCATCCGAGGCGGCAGAACTCGCCTCATTTGCCATGCTTCTTGAAGTGTGTGCAAAAAACAAGCCGGGAAACGTTGACCGTGAGCATGATTATGATGATACACGTCTTGAACATTTCCTTATGTCTGCAACACGCGCCCGCCCCGTTTTTGAGCAGATTGATTCCCTCTCTCTTGGACAGGCGATGTATGATGCGGTTCTTAGAACAAATAACCATTCGGGAGGAAACACCCACTTCGGCGCATTTATCCTTCTTCTTCCGCTCTTAAAAGGCATCGAAGGGGCGAAAGAGTGTGTTAAAGAGACCACAGTTGATGAT